>JALOQY010000264.1 GCA_025459285.1 Planctomycetota bacterium
GCCCGCGCTGTGGTGGAGCCCTACCAGCAGAGGAGGTCGCGGAGGGTTTCGCCGGACTTGCCGAGGATGCGGGCGCGGACCCACCAGCCGCCCCAGGACTCCACGACCTTCACGAGGAGCAGGTTGTCGCCCTTCTCGATCTTCAGCGGCGCGCGGAAGGACTGGCCGATCGGCGCTTCCCGGAGCACGAGAGTCCCGTTCAGCCACGCGCAGGCGTCGTCGTCGCACTCCAGTTCGAGGATGGCGGCACGCTTCTCCGGCGACCAGACCCGCACCGCGGCGTACCCCACGCAGCGCTCGTTCGGCTTCAGGTACCGGTTGAGGTCGAGCGGCCCGTCGGGGGCCCGAACCGGCGTCCACCGGGGCTTCCCGTCGTCCCCCGTCGCCTCGGGCGCGAACGGCTCCTTCTCGGGCCATTGCGCCTCGGCGAGGCCGAGCTTCAGGTTGTCGGCCCTCGCGAGGGGGAACGCCCCGGCCACCCACCAGGTGTGGATCCAGGTGGCGAACCGGCGGCCTCCGCCGCGCGCCCACTCCAGGTCGAGGTCGGTCTTCAGCTCCATCTCGGCCAGCGAGAGCGGACCCGAGACGCAGGCGACGAAGACGCTCGTGAGCGGTTCCGCGTTCCGCGCGCCGTCGGTGCCCTTCAGCGCCAAGGCCCCCTTCACGCGGGCCTGGTACTTGTCGTCCCGCTTCTGGAGGACGACCTCCACCTCGCCGGAGAGCTTCGGCAGCTTCTCCAGCGCGAAAGGCCGGTCGTCGCGCCGGAGGGCCACCTCCACCCCGTCCGCGAGCGGCTTCATGGTGAAGACCACGCGCCCGCGCCCGCCCGCGGACGAGAAGCCCACCGCGGCCTCGCAGACCTCCCCGAGGACGAACCGCAGGTCGGCATTCGTCAGGTCGAACCGCTCCAGAGTCGCGAAGCCCCCCTGGCCCAGGAGGGCGCCGCCCTCCACCTTGAACTCCCCGCGCACGACGAAGTCGAGGAGTTGGTCCGCGAGCTCGAAGTCGTATCGGAGGTCGACCGACTTCCCGGTGAGCTTGCGGAGGCCGACGAAGAGCGAATCGACGTCGAAGGCGGTCTTCCCCACCGCCTTCGCGTAGGCGGCGAAGATCCGCTCGCGGTTGGCCCGGAAGTACTCGCTTGCCTGGTGCTCCGCCATGAACTGGTCCACGGCATCGAGCAGCTCGGGCCCGGGCGTCCGGAGCATCGGCTCCAGTCGGAGCCAGGTGTCGAGGGCCCGGAGGGCGGGGGACCGCGCGAGGACTTCCGAAAGCTTTTCCCCGAGCGCGCCGGGATCGGCCCCGCCGGCCCGGGCCTCGAGGAGGAGCCTCGCGCCCTCCTCGCGGTCCCCGCGCAGCAGCAGGTAGGCGCCGGCGGTCCGGCGATCGGCCGCGCCCGCGAGCCCTCCGGCCGCCTCGGCGAGAGCCGCGAGCGCCGAGGCTGACAGGTCGCTCATCTGGAAGGGCGTCTCGTCACCGGGTCCCCGCACGAGGAGCCGCCCGGCTTCCTCCACGAGCACCCCGCGGACGGGGCCGGAGCGCAGAGCCACCTCCCCGTCCCGTCCGAGGCGCTCGATGAGGCCGCGGCGGGCGGCGGCCAGGAAGCCGGCCATCCCGCGGGCCAGGTCCACGGCCTCCGCGACCCCCTCCCGGTGCTCCTCCATCCTCGCGTCCTCGAGGATCGGCAGGCCGGCCTCCAGGACGAGGTCCGGGCGACCCGAGGCGAAGCCCTGCCGGACCGCCGCGTCGAACCGCGCTCGGACCTCCTGCGGGCGGAACGCCGGCACCGGGATGGCGGGCGGCGGGGCCGGGGGGCGCTCCGTCGGCCGGGGGGGGGTGGAAGCGCCCGCCCGCTCGCCGGGGCCGCCGGGGGTATCGTCGGTGGAGGGGAAGGCCGTGGCGGGGAGGGTCTTGCGGCACCAGTAGAGCTGCTGGGCGAGGTCGGTGAGCCGGTCGCCGAGCCGGTCCTCCTCGGCGGGGTTCGCCTCCACGTACTTCTCGTAGATCCCCTGGGCGGCGATCAGGTGGCCGAGCGCCTCCCGGAACAGGTCGATCGTGGCGGCCTCTCCCGGAGTCGCCTGCATCGCCGCCCGGAGCTTCGCCATGCCCTGCTCGAAACGCCGGTCGGCCTCCAGGATCTCCGCCGGCCGGTCGGCGGGCCGCGGCCCCGCCGGGACGACGACCGTCTCCGGCGGAGCGACCGGCTCCGGAACCGGCCGGGGAGCGGGCGGCGCCGGCGTGGGGGGCGGGGGTCGTACGGTGGAGGCGGTGGCCGGGGCGCCGGTTCCGCCCCCCCGGGAGAGCAGGACGAAACCGCCCGCGCACCCCGCCACCACGACCGCGCAGACGAGGTAGACGAGGTGGCGCTTGCGCGCGGACTGCCGCAGGAGAATGGCGTCGATTTCACTGCCCATGGGGTCGCAGAAGTCTGGCACCCGGGGGGAGAAGAGTCAAGCTGCCGAGAGCAGACCGGCCACTTCATTCGAGTGATCGACTGATGCAGCTTGACTTTCCCGCCCGGATCCCGATGATTCGGGGGCCGAACGGATCCTCCCGGGTCCGCCGACCGGGCGGGGGCTCGGCGGCAGGTCCGGGGGGCCCCGCGCGCGGCCGACCCGGGCCCGACGGCCCGGCAGCAACGGGAGCGAGTTCCGACCCTACCCTTCCGATCCCCGATCCTGTCCCGAGCGGCTTGCGGGGCGCCCGCCCCGAAGGAGACTCGATGAAGTTCTGGAGGACCCCCCTCGACCTCGAGAAGCAGCTCGTACCCCGCGGCGACGTCCACATTCTCCGCGAGCGGTGCAAGGGCTGCGGCTTCTGCGTCGAGTACTGCCCGGAGAAGGTCCTGGCCCTCTCCAAGCTCTACAACAAGAAGGGGTACTACCCGCCCGAGGTGGTGCCCAGCAAGGAGTGCGTCGCCTGCAAGTTCTGCGAGCTCCTGTGCCCGGACTTCGCGATCTTCATCACCGAGAAGGAGAGGGTCGCGGCGGAGGTGAACCGTGGCGAAGGCTGATCCCCAGGGCGTCCTGACCGGCGCCCACTACATCGACGGCGACGAGGCCTGCGCCGAAGGCGCGATGGCCGCCGGCTGCCGTTTCATCGCCGGCTACCCGATCACCCCCTCCACCGAGGTGGCGGAGCGGATGGCCGGGCGGTTCCCCACCATGGGCGGCACGTTCATCCAGATGGAGGACGAGCTGGCCTCCATGGCTGCCATCATCGGCGCCTGCTGGGGCGGGACGAAGAGCATGACCGTCACCTCCGGCCCCGGGTTCTCCCTCATGATGGAGAACGTGGGCCTCGCGGTGATGATGGAGACGCCCCTCGTGGTGGTGAACGTGCAGCGGGGCGGCCCCTCCACCGGTCTTCCGACGATGCCCGGCCAGGCCGACATGATGCAGGCGAAGTGGGGCTCCCACGGCGACTACGAGATCATCGCCGTCGCCCCGAACTCGCCGCAGGAGGCGTTCGACCTCACGATCGAGGCCTTCAACCTCTCGGAGAGGTTCCGCTCGCCGGTCTTCGTCATGCTCGACGAGTGCGTGGGGCACATGACCGAGAAGGTGGTCATCCCCCCGGCCGACCGGATCGAGGTCGTGCCCCGCTTCATGTACGAGGGGCCGCCGGAGAAGTACCTGCCGTACCAGGTGGACGGCGGGCGGGACGGCGTCCCCATCTCCCCGATGCTCCACGCCGGCATGGGGGCCCGGTTCCACACCACGGGCCTCACCCACGACCACCGCGGCTACCCGGTGATGACGCCGGAGTGCCACGAGCAGCTGCTTTCCCGCCTCGTCGGGAAGATCCGGGACCACAAGGACGAGATCGTCCACGTCGTCGAGACCGATGTGGAGGGGGCCGACGTGGTCGTCCTCTCCTACGGGATCAGCACCCGGGTGGCCTACGGGGCGGTCGCCGACGCGAAGCGCAAGGGCCTCAAGGTCGGCCACGTGGAGATGAAGATCGTCTGGCCCCTGCCCGAGACGCGGATCCTCGAGATCGCCGCGAAGGTGAAGGGCCTCGTCATGGTGGAGATGAACCTCGGCCAGGTCGTCCGCGAGGTGCAGCGCCTGGTTTCGGGCCGCTGCAAGGTCCTGCTCGCCGGCCACTACGGTGGCACCGTGCACGACCCGAAGAAGGTCCTTTCGAAGATCGAGGAGGCGGCGCGATGAGCGACACCGTGACGAAAGCCCCCGAGCGGCTCGCGGAGCCGATCCGGGCGGAGGACCTGCCGCACCCGATGGAGAAGTGGCTGCGGATGGACCGCATCCCCCACATCTGGTGTCCGACCTGCGGCCTCGGGACGGTGGTGACCGCGCTCGTCGAGGGCATCAAGGAGGCGCAGATCGAGCCGGACCGCCTGGCGGTGGTCTCCGGCATCGGCTGCACCGGCCGTGTGGCGGGCTACATGAAGTTCGACAGTTTCCACACCACGCACGGCCGGGCGCTGCCCTTCGCCACCGGGCTGCGCCTCAGCAATCCGAAGATGAAGGTCGTGGTGGTCTCCGGCGACGGGGACATCTTCGGCATCGGCGGTAACCACTTCATCCACGCCGCGCGCCGCAACATGGACCTGACGGTCATCTGCGTGAACAACTTCATCTACGCGATGACCGGCGGGCAGGTGGCGCCCACGACACCAGGACCGGCGAACACCTCCACGACGCCCTTCGGCGCCTTCGAGCCGCCGTTCAACCTGCCCTACCTCGCGGAGTCCTGCGGCGCGGTCTACGTCGCGCGCTGGACCTCCCTCGACGTGCGGCGGATGTCGCACTCGATCGCGAAGGCCCTGCTGAAGCCCGGCTTCAGCCTCGTGGAGATCATCGCCCCCTGCTCGACGCTTTACGCGCGGCGGAACCGGCTGGGTTCGGGCCTCGACCTCCTCAAGTTCTACCAGCAGAACGCGATCATCCAGAATGGGGCGAAGACCGCCGACGTGGGGATCGACTTCCAGCGGCCGTTCATCGTCGGCGAGTTCGTGGATGCCGAGCGGCCGACCTGGGAAGAGCTGATGCGAAAGCAGATGAAGTCCGTGCTGGGGGAGAAGTTCATTCCCCACGAGGGGGGCGAATGTTCGAGCTGCGAGTAACCGGTTTCGGCGGCCAGGGCGTCATCCGGGCCGGCCAGATCATCGGGAAGGCGCTCTCCCTCCACGGCGGGAAGTTCGCCACGCTCACCCAGGCTTTCGGCCCGGAGGCGCGCGGCAGCTCCTGCAGCGCGCAGGTGGTGATCGACGACGTGCCGGTCACCTACCCCTACATCCGGGGCACCGACGGCCTCGTGGCGATGTCCCAGGAAGGCTACACCAAGTACCGCCACGAGCTGCGGCCCGGCGGGCTCCTCATCTACGAGCGTGACCTCGTGGTCATCGACGAGCCTCCCGGGCGCCGGAGGTTCTCCATCCCCGCCACGAAGTTCGCCGAGGAGATCGGCATGAAGATGTCGGCGAACATCGTGATGGTCGGCTTCGTCGGCGCGGTGACGGGCCTCGTGGACATCGGGGTCTTCGAGAAGACGTTGCCGAGCATGGTGCCCGCGCGGTTCCTGGAGCAGAACAAGCGGGCCCTGGCGAAGGGCTGGGAGTTCGGCCTGGCCGAGGTGGCCGCGGCGACGAAGGAGGCGGTCCGGTGATCGAGATCGCCCCCAAGGTCGTCGCCTTCGTCTGCCGCTGGGTCGCTCCGGAGAACACCACGGAACTCGGGGGCGCGAAGCTGGTCCCCGTCCTCTGCTCCGGCCGGGTGAGTCCCGGCTTCCTGCTCCAGGCGTTCGAGTGGGGGGCGTCCGGCGTCCTCGTGGCCGGCTGCGGCCCCGAGAAGTGCCGCTACCTCTTCGGCGCGCGCCAGCAGGAGGGGCAGTTCGGCGTCACGCGGGAGGTCTGCCGCATCCTCGGCATCGGCGAGGAGCGGGTGAAGCTCGCGTGGGTCGCCGGGCCGGAGCAGCTCGCGGAGGTCGTTTCGGAGTTCACGGCGGCGGTGCGGGCGCTCCCGCCGCTCCCGATCATGGCGCGCCCGCCCGAGGCCTCGGCGCCTCCGTCCATCGAGGACGTGCGGGAGGACGGCCACGCCTACGCCTGCATCGACTGCGGGAAGTGCACGGGCTTCTGCCCGGTTTCCCGACACACGAAGTCCTATTCCCCGCACCGGATCGTGGAGCGGTCGTTCTTCTCCGACGTGCCGGAGAAGGAGCTGGCCGACGCGGTGTGGGGCTGCCTGACCTGCGGGCTCTGCGAGCGGCGCTGCCCGGCGGGGGTGAAGTACGCCACGCTCCAGCAGGGGCTTCGCGCCCGCGCGCGGGCGGCGGGGGACACGGGGCGCTGCACGCATTCCGGGTCGCTCCTGACGATGATGCGGCTCCACGCGAACGGTGACATCCCGCAGAACCGGCTCGACTGGATCCCGGCCGACGCGAAGGTGGCGAAGGAAGGGGATACCGTCCTCTACGTCGGCTGCGCGCCGTACTTCGACAAGTTCTTCGGCCACATGGGCGTGAAGACGACCGATGCCACGCGCGGGGCCCTGCGGCTCCTCAACGCCATGGGCATCGAGCCGGTGGTCATGGCCGACGAGATCTGCTGCGGCCACGACCTCCTGTGGAGCGGAGACCGGGAGAACTTCGAGCGGCTCGCGAAGAAGAACGTCGAGATGCTGAAGGCCCGCGGCGTGAAGCGGATGATCTTCCCCTGCGCCGAGTGCCACCGGACGGC
>JALOQY010000265.1 GCA_025459285.1 Planctomycetota bacterium
GAACATCGTGCCGGAGTGGATCGAGCTACATACATCCATGCTGGCAAAGGAGTTGCAGCTTCGGACCGCGTGGGAGTGATGTGCCCGCCGGTGGACAGCGAACCGGGGCCGGGAGGTCACGGGGTGCTAAGGCAGCGGCGGGATCGTGTCGTCCATCTTCCGGGCCTCCTCGTTGAGCGTCGCGGCCTCCTCGACCCGGCCCACCTTCGCGCAGGCCACGGCGAGGCGGTTGAGGATGCCCGGATCCCGGCGGCGCGGCGTCTCCCGAGGCGCGTTCTCGGCCGCCTTCCGGTCGAGGTCAACGGCTTCATCGAGCCACGGGACGGCCTCTTCGTACCGGCCGAGGCGGGACAGGACGAAGCCCAGGGTGTCGAGGATCAGGGGCTCCGACGGCGCGCGCCGGGCGGCCTCCTCCGCCGCCGGGAGGGCCTCCGCGAGGCGGAACCCGGCCACGGCGAGGTACCACGCGAAGGCGTTGAGAACCAGGGGGTCCTCCGGGTCCCGGTCTCGACCGGCGATGCAGCGGGCGAAGCCCTCCTCTTCGCGTCCCGCGACGGCTTCGGCGAGACCCTCGAGGACGTCCAGCGTGGCGAGCACCCGCTTCTCCTCCTCGGCGAAGTTCCACGGGTCGAGGACGGCGAGGAGGTCCCGGTACGATGCCTGGGCGGCAGCGGCTTCGGCGAACCGGCCGTCGTCCCCGGCCCGCCTCGCGAGGCGGTCGAACGCGCGCAGGTCGAGGGGGGTGTCCCGGGGCGCCACGGCCACGATGGTCCGGTCGAGGAGGCCCGCGAATCCCCGTCGCGGACGGGGCGACCGCACCTCGTCCCGGCGAGGATCGGCGAAGAGGCCGGCGAGGGAGTCGAGGTAGCTCTCCCCGATCCGACCGAGATCGCCGCTTCGAGCGAGCCGCGACAACTCCCGCTCGCCTTCTTCGAGGAGCCGGTCGTCGGACCACTGGACGAGGGCGGCCACCAGGGTGCCGTGCAGGCCGCCGGGTTCACGGGGCGGCTCTCCCCCGAGGAGGGCGTGCGCTCGGTAGAGCTCCGGCCCGAGGAGGCAGCGGAGCAGCACCGGGACGGCCTCCGGAAATCCCGTGCGACCGAGCGCGGTGAGGATGAGACGCGCCATCTGGAAGTGGACGCGGTCCTGCGTGGGATCGGCCAGGGCCAGCGGCCACTCGCGCCGGAGGAGATCGAGGAGCGCCGGCCCGGCGCGGTCCGCCCGAAGGCTGCCCAGGGCCTCGATCACCGCCTGCGCGATCTCGCGTTCCTCGCGGCCGAGATCCGCGAAGTCCTTCTCCGGCCCGGGGAGGGCGAGGAGGAGAGCATCGACGGCTTCCGGGGCGCCGCTCTCGCCGAGGGCGTGCGCGCAGGTGGCGCGCACTTCGGGGTCCGGATCCCCGCCGAGGAGGTCCGCGATGAAGGCGACGTGGGCGGTCTCCCGGCTGCCGGCCAGGATCTCGACGCCGAGTTTTCTCGATCCCGCCTCCCAGAGGCCCGGGTCGAAAGCCTCCTTGACGAGGCCCGGGGCCATTGCGGGTTTCGAGCGTTCGAGGGAACGGAGCGTCGCTTCGCGGCGGTCCTCGTCGGGGCCGGTGAGTTCCCTTCGGAACAGGTCGCGGTCTTCCGGGGTCGCGTGGCGCGTCAGAGCGGCGAGGGCCTTGGCGAGGACGATCCGATCGGTTTCCCGCCGCGCGACCGTGGTGATCGCCTCCCGGACCCCCGGCGCGTCGAGGTCCGCGAGTTGCTCCAGGGCCACGATGCGCACCGGGACGTCGGCATCGCCGGCGGCCCGCTCGAGGAGGGGTAGCGCGGCCGGACCGGCGACGCGGTGCGCGGCGGTGAGGATCGCCCGGACGACGCCCTCCCGGCGGGCCCAGACCGGCGAAGCGGGAAGGGCCTCGCCGGTGGTTGCCTCCTCCTCCTCCGAGGGCGCCGGTGGCGCATCCCGCCGGTCGAGTCCGTCCTCCCGCTCGAAGGCCCCGGTGAGAAGCGAGAGGACCGCGGAGGCATCCCCGCCGGGCCGGATCGACTCGGCACCGATCTGTCGGAGTTCCGGCTCGGGGCGGGCGAGGAGGTTCCGGGTAGCGGCGAGCGCCTCCGGGCGGCGCTGGCGGTTGAGGATGTCCATGCACTTCGTCGCGAGGGCCGGCTCGCACCTCGGGGCCGCGAGTATGGCGAGAAGTGTCTCCGTGAGGTCGATGCGGGGGCGCCGGAGGAGGATGTCGAGTGCCGACTGCACCAGCAGCGGCGGACCGGAGCGCAGCACTTCCCCGAGGGGACCGGACAGGTCCGAGTCCGGTCCGGTCGCGAGACCCTCCAGGATGACGCCGCGCAGTTCCGCGAAGGCGGGCTGGCCGAAGGTCTCCCGGAAGACCGGCCGGAACGTCGCCGGGTAGTGGCGGCGACCGAGGACCGCCGCGTAGCGCCGCGCGGGGAACGCCTCCTCCCATCGCAGAAAGATCTCCAGCATGACCGGTGCGCCCTCCGGGCCGAGGATCCGCGTCACGATGTCGAGGACCGTGCGCGTCGGATCCCCCGCTGCCGGCCGCCGCACCGGGCGGCCGAAGGAATCCCGGAGGTCGCGGAGCAGGAGCGGGACCGCGGCCTCGCCGATCTTCTCGAAGACCTTCGCCGCGGCGGGGGAATCCTCGCGGAGGCCCCGGAGGAGGCGATCGGTGTGCGTGTCGAGGATCGTCGGCCCGGTCAGCTCGGCGTACCGCGCGGCCGCCGCGAAGAAGAACCGCTCGTCGGGGTCGTCGAGGGCGCGGCGCAGGGCGGTGAGGAGGTCCTCCTCCGTGCCGGGCAGGTGGAGCAGGGAGCCATAGCAGATCTCCCTCCGCTCCTCGTCGTCCGCGTCGCTCCCGAAGCCCTCGAGGAACAGCGCGCGGGCCTCCTCGGCGCGGAGTTCCCCGAGCGACGCGAGCGCGGCGAGGGAAACGTCCCGATCGGCGTCCCGGGCCAGGGGGAGGAGGTTCCCGAGGATGTCGGGGCGGTCCCCCGGTTCCCGCCGGCCCCGGAGGCCGAGGCTCTGCGCCGCGGCCTTTCGCACGCGCCACGAGGGCGAGGCAGCGAGGTCGAGCAGGGCGGCGAGCGCCTCCGGGCCGGGGATCCTCCAGAGCCCGCGCGCCGCCTGCTCCCGGACGGCCCAGGCCGGATCCCGCGCGGCGAGGCAGAGAAGGGGGCCGATCTCCTCGAGCCCGGATTCCGCGAGCGCGAAGACCAGCAGGGCCCGGGCGTGCCAGGGCGCGGAGGGGAGCGCGCCGATGGCCTCCCCGGCCGCGTCCGCGCCGAGGGTCGCGAGGGCGAGCGATGCCTCGCGGCTCATGACCGCGTCGCCGTCGAGGATCTCGGCCACGAGACGTCGGGCGAGCTCCGCGCGCGGGGATCGGGCGGCGAAGCCGGCCGGGACCTCGTAGGGCGGGATCCCCTCCTCTTCCGTCCAGCCCGTGGCCGCGAGCAGGAGGGCGACGGCGAGGGCGGCGGCGGCGATGGGCGCGGAGCGCGGGGACTTCATGGCCCCATCATAGCAGCCTGTCGGGGTAAGGGGTCGCACCGCAGAGACCGTCCTCGGCCCCGACAGGCTGCTACTCCATCGTCCGAAGCGCGGCCGGCAGGTGCTCGAGGATGTCCCCGGCGATGAGCGCGTGGATACCCACCCGGGCGGCGGCGAGGTCTCCCGCGAGGCCATGCAGGTGGACCCCCAGGATGGCCGCGTCGAAGGGGGCGATGTGCTGGGCGAGGAGGCCGCCGATCAGCCCGGTCAGGACGTCGCCCGCGCCTCCCGTGGCCATGCCGGGGTTTCCCGTCCGGTTCACGAAGTGTGTCGTTCCGTCCGAGACCACGGTGCCGCGGCCCTTCAGCACCACGATCGCCCCGTACCGGCGGGCGAGGGTTTCGGCGGCACCGTGGCGGTCCGCCTGGATCGCCGCGGTCGGGCAGCCGAGCAGACGGGCCGCCTCCCCGGGATGCGGTGTGAGGATGCGGGGCCCCGCGGCGGCGCGGAGCATGTTGGGCGCCTTGGCGAGGCAATTGAGGCCATCGGCGTCGAGGACGAGCGGTGCCCTGGTCCGCTGGATGACCCGGGAGACGAAGAGGACTGTCTCGTCCTCCGAGGTGATGCCCGGGCCGAGGCAGGCCGCCGTGGCCCGGTTGAGGAAATCGAGGACCGGCAGTACGGCGGCCTCGGAGAACGCTCCCTCGGAGGTGCACGGAAGGGGGAGGGCCATGCCCTCCAGCATCGCGGGAGCCACGAGGACATGGATGGCGGCCGGCATCCCGAGCGTGACGAGGCCGGCCCCGGCGCGCAGCCCCGCCCGGACGGCGAGGAGCGCGGCTCCCGTCATCCGGGGCGAACCGGCGAGGACGAGCAGGTGGCCGAAGTCGCCCTTGTGCGCCTCCGGATCCCGCGGCGGGAGCGACGGAATTGCGGTGATCTCAGTCGCCATCTTGATCCCTCGGTACGGGAGGCCGTCGATTCTAGCAGCCTGTCGGGGAAAAGGGTCGCACCGCAGACATCGTCCTTGGCCCCGACAGGCTGCTCATTTTTCGGATTTCGCGGGCTTCCTGGCCTGGTGTCTCCTTTTCGGATGGTATGAAGAAGACCTTCCGGCCCTGGGACGTGAGCCAGGGAAACCGCTTTCCGCCGGCTCCAAAAGGCCTGGTGCCGCCGGATCGTCTCTCGCACTTCATACCCGGCTCAGGTCTCGGCGGACGCCGGGTACTGTTCCGAAGCGAACATCGTGGCGATCCGGGATCAAAGCCGTTTCAAGCCGTTGATCGCCAGCAGCCCGTCGCCGAGAGGCTTCCGCGCGCCTGAGGGCTTACGGCGACGGGCTGCTGGCGGCGGAGGCGGCCTGTCGAAAGGGCTTCCCCCGCGGCGGCCAGGACCAGTACAATCCGGCGCGGGAGGCACCTTTGGCCGAGAGTGGACCGCTGGTCGAGTGTGAGCTCGTGAAGATCGTGATCCGCGAGGAGAGCGACCAGCAGTACATCTTCCTCAAAGAGAAGGACGGCGAGCGTACGTTCCCGATCGTGATCGGGATCTACGAGGCCGCGGCCATCGACCGGCGGGTCCGGGGGATCGAGACCCCGCGTCCGATGACCCACGATCTCCTCGCCCACGTCATCGAAGCCCTCGGGGCGAGGGTGCTGCGCGTGGTGGTATCGAGCCTTCGGGACAACACCTTCTTCGCGCGGCTCGAACTGATGCGGCAGGATGGCGAGGTCGATCTCGACTGCCGGCCGAGCGATGCCATCGCCCTCGCCGCCCAGACGGAGGCCCCGATCTTCGTCGCGGAGGAAGTGCTCGAATCCGTGACGGGGATGTAGGCGCTTGCTCCGGGCGGTCGCACTGGCCTCGGGCTCCAACGGGAACTCCGTCTGGGTGGAGACCGCCGACTTCGCGTTCCTGGTGGACGCCGGTCTCTCCGGCCGCGCGCTCGCCGCGCGGGCGGCGGAACACGGCATCGATCTCGGGCGCGCCGGGGCGCTCCTCGTCACGCACGACCACTCCGACCACGTGTGCGGCGCCGGGGTCCTCCATCGGCGCCACGGACTCCCGCTCCTGATGACTCGGGGAACGCTCCGCGCGGTCCGGGCCCGGATCGGGAAGGTCGCCGGCGTCGGGACTTTCGGGGCCGGAGAGACGTTGCGCTTCGGACGGACGACGGTATGGACGGTGCCCACGCCGCACGACGGGGTGGAGGGGGTCTGCGTGGTGGTGGAGGCCGACGGCGCGCGCCTCGGGGTCCTCACCGACCTCGGTCACCCCTTTCCGGAACTCGTGGACCTCATGCCCACGCTCGACGCGGCCTTCCTCGAGGCGAACTACGATCCGGACCTGCTCGCCCGTGGCCCGTACCCGCCGGAGCTGAAGGCCCGTATCGCCGGGCCGGGCGGCCACCTGAGCAACCCCGAATGCGTCCGCCTGGCCGGGGAGGGAGCGGGGGGCCGGCTGCGCACGCTGGTGCTCTCCCACCTCTCCGGGGAGAACAACCGACCGGAGCTGGCCCTTGCGGCGGCGCGCAGCCTCGGGACGCGGGGGTTGCGGGTGGAGCTGGCCCCCCGGGACGCGACTTCCCCCCTGGTGCGCATCGGCGAGTAGGGTGGCCCACCCGCCCCGCACCGAGCGAATGTTCGATCCGGGCCCGTCGCCCTAAGTGCTTGTCAAATCTATCGTTCGTTCGGCAGGGCGGGCCGCGGCACGGCCGGACCGTAGCGCCTCTGTAACAGGATGCCCCCGGGGGACCGTCCGAATCGGGCCGGACCCGGGGATAGATAGCTCCAACCCATTGTCGGGCAATTACTTAAATCCTCCGATACGTTTCCGTAACAATCCGCGGCATGCGCGGGGGGAAGGGCTCTCTAAATCCTTTTCAAATAGCACTTTATGGACGTTCTGTGCCTGCCCCCGCCCGGGCCTCCCCGGACCGGCGGGCCCGGCCGTGGGTTTCCCCGTTCCGGGTTGTCGCGTTCCTAAGGTGTTTTTCAAACGCCTCTTAAGGAGATCCGCGCCAGCGGATCTCCATTGGCAGGGAGTTTGCCTTGTGAGACACGTCGTACCCTCTCTGCCGGCGGGTCCGGGCATGTCTGCCGGCGCTGCGATGGGCGGGAGGCAGGAACGAACGGGCCGGCGGCCCGCTGGTATCGACGAAGGACAGTCAGGTAGGACC
>JALOQY010000266.1 GCA_025459285.1 Planctomycetota bacterium
GAAACCGCGCAATCCTGAACTGACCGACTTGCAGCCGGGCCGCCTGCGGACCTTCACGCGGACCCGCCGGCGCTCCGCATCCGGCCGCCAGCGGACGCGGCCCCTGCCGCCCGTGGAGCCCTCCCGGCGACCGGATTCCGCGCCCGGACGGGCTCGGAGATCCACCGCATTCCGACGGCATGACCGCGCACTCCGTGGCTGACCGCCGAGCGCACGCAAGTGCACGTGCGGGTGCCGGTCGAGGACGGGTCGGAGGGGGAGGGGGACGGCCTGGAAGCTTTGTTTTAGCTGGGCTCGAGGGGGATTTGGCGGGAGCGCATGGGAATCGAACCCACCTGTCAGGTTTGTGCCCGACACACCGGATTTGAAGTCCGGGAAGCCCACCAGGCGCCTGTCCGCTCCCGCAGTGGGTCCCGAGAGGTTCTCTCTTCGGGGCCGCCGAGTCAAGGCAATTGCCGATGGCCCGCGGCCCGTCGGGCCGGTCGCGCCGCGGGAGGCCCGACCCGCAGCCGGCGATCCGAACCGGCGCGGGGACGGGGCGAGCGGTGTGTCAACGGCGGCCCGAGTCGCGAGCGCCGTTCCTGGTTCCCGCGTTCGGCCCGGCCGCGGTCCGCTCCATGCGGGTCAACGACCCCAGCGTGGCGCCATCTCGCGCGATCGCGACGTGGTCGCGTGGAGGACGGCCGCCGGAGACCGGACGCGTCGACACGGCGAGTACGGGTCCCGCATGGACTCGGCGGCGATCAGCAGGACGGAGCGCGCGGCGACGGCCCCGCGGCTTGGCGGGCACGACCACGTCCGCTCGCGTCGGGACGGGCCGGTAGTCGCGGCTCCACGGCCAGGACGTGTCACCCCCGCGATGTACGCTTCCCGCATGGACTCGACGGCGGCCAGCAGAGAGGAGCGCCCGGCGGCGGACCTGCGGACCGGCGGCCATGTCCACGACCGCGCGCGCCGGGACGGTCCGGTGGTCGAAGCTCCGCCGCCAAGACGTGTCACCCCCGCGATGTACGCTTTCTGCATGTACCAGGCGGCGACCAGCAAGGCGGAGCACGAGGCACGGGCGGCAGCGGTCCCGCGGGACGGCGTGCGCATCCACGACCTCGCGCACCGGGGCAGGCCGGTGGATGCGACTCTACAGCCGGGACGTGTCACCCCCGTGGTGTACGCTTCCCGCATGGACTCGGCGGCGACCAGAATGGCGGAGCGCACGGCGGCGGACCCGCGGCTTGGCCGGCACGTACACTGCCGCTCGCGCCGGGGCGGGCCGGTGGATGCAGCTCTGCGGCAAGGATGTGTCACACCCCCGATGTATGCTTCTTGTATGGATCCGGCGTGGACCAGCAAAGCGGAGAGCATGGCGTCGGACCTGCGGCCCGGCGTGCGGATCCACGGCCGCTCGCGCCGAGGCGGTCCGGTGGTCGAGGCTCCACGGCCAAGCCGTGTCACACCCCGGATGTACGCTTCTTGTATGGATCCGGCGTCGACCAGCAAAGCGGAGAGCGTGGCGGCGGACCCGCGGACCTGCTGGCACATCGACGGCCGCTCGCCACGGGGCGAGCCGGTGGTCGCCGCTCTGCGGCCGGGGCGTGTCATACCTCCGATGTACGCTTTCCGTATGGCATCAGCGGCGACCAGCGATGGGGCGCGGAGGGCATCGCCGGAACGCGTGTCTCCGGCGACAGCGGCGGCGGGCGTGGCGGGACGCCAACACTCCGGCGGGCATCTCCACGGCCACGCGCGCCGGGGCCGTCCGGTGGATGGGGTTCGACGGCGGGGAGGCGTCATACCCATGGCGTACGCTATCCGTATGGTCTGGGGGCGATCGGGGAGGCGACGGGGGCGGCAGGATGAAGGGGCGGCCCCGGCGGTGCCGGGTGACCTCCGGGCCGCTCGCGCCGGGGCGGAGAGGACGGCGGGGATCGGCGCGGGAGGCGCGTCGGCAGTGTGGGGAGGGTGTCGCGGATGAACGAGGAAGCCATCAGGGAAGCCGCGAGGACCGAGGCGGGGAGGGAACTCCTCCTGCGGGCGCTCCACGCCGACGGCGAGGTTCGCAAGGCGGCACGCGGGGAGGGCATGCTCGATCTCGCGATCGGTGAGACGCTGCTCCGGCTCTTCGAAGGCGGCAAGCTCGCGGACCTCGGCATCTCCACGCAGAAGGCCTACGCCACCGACCGCCTCGGCGTCCCGGTGCGCGCCGTCTACGAGTGGACTCGCCTCGCCCGCACCCTGAAGGACCGCCCGCTCCTGCGCCGAGCCGTCGTCTGCGGGGCGATTACCGCCAACAAGGCCATGCTGCTCCAACGGGTGGCGAAGGCCGAGGCCGAGGCCGGCTGGATCAGCCTCGCCATGGGCGTCACGTACACGGAACTCGAGCAGCGTGTTGATAACGCCTATGGCCACAACCTGATGGAGGAGTTCTGCGCGGCGAGCCTCTACCTCTCGATGACGCCCGAGCAGCAGGACCTCTACGAGCAGGCCCTCCGCGCCGCCGCGGGCGAGATCGGTTTCGGCGCGCCCCGCTGGATGTGCCAGGAGGCGATCGCCATGGAGTGGCTCGCCGGCCACGCCGACCTGATCCCCGACGATGCGCCCATCCCCCTCGCGATCCCCACCCGCGTCACCGAGTCCGCGCGGTGGGACGAGGCGCGCGAGCCGCTGGAGAAACACCTCCGGGCCCTCGAGGAGGCGCAGCGAATCACCGTGGACGACGACCTCGACCTCTGCCACTCGGGACGGGAACTGGACCGGCGCGCGCGGCGACTCCTCGCCTGCCGGCGGACGATCGCGGAGCCGCTCGGGCGGCTCCTGGACGGGTTCTTCAAGTCCGGATACTGGGGCGTCCTCGGCTGCCGGAGTCCCGAGGAGTACGTGCAGGAGCGGCTCGGCATGGCTCCCCGCACCGCCTTCCAGCGCGTGTGGCTCGAGCGGAGGATGAACGAGCTGCCGCCGATCCGCGAAGCGCTCGTGAGCGGGAAGCTGACCTTCTCGAAGGCCCTCATCGTGGCCCGGCGCGCGCGGCCCGAGGACGTGGAGGAGCGGATCGCGAAGGCCACCATGAAGAGCTGCCAGGATGTGGAGCGCGCGGCCACGGAGGAGGAGGACCGCGAAGACCGCGCGCGTGGCCACCGGCGCGTCTGGGGACCCCGCGAGGCGATGGTGACGGTTGCCATGTCCATCCAATCGGCGAAGGACTGGTGGCTTCGCGAGACCGGGGAGACTCTCGACGACGGGAAGGCCCTCGCCCTCACCGGGGCCTACTTCATCGTCGAGGACCAGGCCCACGCCGCGGGCAGGCCCCGCCGGAGACGCCGGCGCTGGATCGTGATGATGCGCAAGGACGGCCTCTGCCAGACACCGATGTGCGGTGGCCGCGCCGTCCACGGCCACCACATCCGGTTCCGCAGCCACCGCGGCGGGGACGAGGTGACCAACCAGATCGGTCTCTGCGCGTTCTGCCACAACCTCGTCCACCTCGGCTTCCTGAAGATCACCGGACTCGCCGGCGATCGGCTCCTCTTCGAGTTCGCGGGGCCAGACGATCCGGCGGAGATCTGGGTCACCGAGGGCGAGAACGACACCCGGAAAATCTGGGATGACTCCATGGAGATCGACGCCGCCGAGGCCCGCGCCGCCACCGAAGACGCCCCGAAGAGGACCCCGGCCAGCGACCAGCCCCGGCGCGAGCGGCCCCGGCGCGCGCGGAGCCGGAACCCGGCATCGAGGCGAGCGGGATGAGGAACGGACCCGGAGCGATGAGCAGGAGCGGAGCAATGAGGAGCCGCACGCGAGGATCGATGGACCGAGCCGCCGGCCCCGCCCGCCGGACGGCCGAAGCTCGCACCCGCGCCGGCAGATTTCCGCACTCCCGCCGCCCCCGGCCCCCGGCACAACACCCCGGCACGCGCGGACCCGACGGGGGGCCGGCAGATTTCCGCACTCGCCCGGCCCCGGCCCTCGCCCCCGGCGCACCGCACCGGCGCATGCGGACCCGACGACCGGCCGGCACATTCCCGCACTCGCCCCGCCCCAATCTCCGGCGACGCGTCCCGGCGAACCAGGACCCGACCGTCGGCTGGCAGATTCCTGCACTCGCCCCGCACCCGGCCTCCGGCGATCCACCCCGGCACGCACGGATCCGCCGGGTGGCAGGCCGATCGCTGCGCTCGCCCACCCCCAGCCCTCGGCAATGGGTCCCGGCGCGCGTGGACCCGATCGTCGGCCGCCGGCAGATTTCCGCACTCGCCCGGCCTGTCCCACCATCCGGCCCGTCTCACTCCGGCCAGAGACGGGCGGCGCCGCGGACGCCGCTCGAGTCACCGTGCACGGGCGGGCGCAGCGGCGTCGTGATGCGGTCGGAGAAAGCGTGGGCGCCCCACAGCTTCGGTACCTCATCATAGAGGGCCGCGAGGTTCGACATGCCGCCGCCGAGGACGATCACGTCCGGGTCGAGGACGTTGATCACCATCGCCAGGGCCCGCGCCATCCGCCGGATATAGAGGTCGAGGGCCGCGCGCGCCGGGGCCTCGCGGGCCGTGGCGAGCCTCGCGACCTCCTCCGCGGATCGGCGCGCGCCGGAGCGCCGTTCGTGCTCGCGCTCGAGCCCCGGTCCGGAGAGGTAGGTCTCGATGCAGCCGCGCTTTCCGCACCAGCACCTCGGGGCGGGCTCGTCCTCTGCCTCGGGCCACGGGAGCGGGCAATGGCCCCACTCGCCGGCGATGGCGTTCGGGCCGGTGAGCACCCGGCCATCCACCACGATGCCGCCCCCCGTCCCCGTGCCCACGATGACGCCGAAGACCACGGGGAGGCCCGCCCCCGCGCCGTCCGCGGCCTCCGAGAGGGCGAAGCAGTTCGCGTCGTTCATGAGCCGCACGGGGCGGCCGAGCGCCTCCGCGAGGTCCCGGTCGAGGGGCTTGCCGATGAGCCAGGTGGAGTTGGCGTTCTTCACGAGCCCCGTCGCCGGCGAGACCATCCCGGGGATCCCTACCCCCACCGGGCGGCGCCCGCCCGAGGCCGTCTCGGCTTCATCCACCAATGCGACGATGGCCCGGATCGTCGCCGCGTAGTCGTGGCGCGGCGTGGCCACGCGCCGGCGGAACGCCTCCGACCCGTCCGGCGCGAGCACCACCGCCTCGATCTTCGTCCCCCCGAGATCCACTCCGATCCGCATGGATTCCCTCCGGAGCCCGCAAGTCCCGCCAGGGGATGTACGTACCTTTTCACCTTTTCGCCGCCACCCCCGCGCCGAACCACCGGGCGTGCCTGGCACCGACCCCGCCAGGGGACGTACGTACCTTTTCACCTTTTCGCCGCCACCCGCCCGCCGAACCACCGGGCGTGCCTGGCACCGATGACGACCGGGAATGGTACACTCCGCCCCCTCTTCCGGAGGCACACATGAAGCCCGCACACCTGCACCTGCTGATGCTCCTCGGCACCGCCCTCGTGGCGGGGACCGCCGGCTGGTTTCTCGGGCGACAGGGGAGCGAAGCCCGCATCCGGGAACTGGAGGCGGCCGCCCCGCGCATCGCCCGGGAGGAGGCGCTCGGGGACGGTGGCCGGCGCTCCGGGCGCGAGCAGTCGGCACCGGAGGCCCGGGTGCCGGAGGGAGAATCGGCCCCCCAGGCGTCCTCCCCGCCCGGCGCCGGCGGCGAACCGACGGCCCCCGCCCCCCCGGACGCCGAGGCCCGCCTGCTCCGGATCCGCGAGATCGGCGCGGCGGTGGACACGGCCTTTGAGCGCGGCGCGGGGAACGACGTCCTCGGCCTCCTCAAGGAACTCGCTGCCCTGGCCCCGGAGGGCCGTGAAGCCGCGATGGAGCTGGCCGTCAAGGTGAACTCCGACGTGAACGGCCCGAACCGGCTCGGCCTCAGCACCGTCACCTTCTACATGTCGCTCGGCGACCCGGCGATCCGCGACCTGATGGTGTGGGCCTTCGAGAACCCCGCCCCCACCGACTTCCGGGTCATGTCCGTCTACTCGCTCGTCTGGACCCAGCCGCCGGCGAAGACCATCGAACTCTACTCCGCGGCCCTCCTGACCGAGCGCGAGCCGACGATGCAGCGGGCGATGGTGGAGAACCTCGCCTTCCTGCGCGACCCGAAGGCGATGAAGGTCCTCACCGACACCTTCCTCGACCCGACCCGCGACCCCGCCCTCCGGGCGCTCGCGGCCGCCCAGATCGCCACCGTCGAGGACCCGGGGATCGAGATCGCCCTCCAGAACGCCGCCCGCGGCGATCCCGACGAGCGGGTGCGGGAGGCCTCCGCGATCGCCCTCGTCATCCGCAACCCCCCGGTCTCCGGCTACATGGTTACGGGGACCCTCCCCGACAGCCAGGCCTCCGCGGCGGGGATGAAGTCGGGGGACATCCTCGTCTCCTACGGCGGCCGCCCGGTCCGCACGCTGGACGACCTCCGCGCGGCGGCGGGCTCCACCGCCGGCGAGCAGAAGGTCCCGGTGGTGGTCGTGCGGGACGGCCGCGAGGTCACGATCGACCTCCGCCCCGGCCGCATGGGCATTTACGGCCGCGAGGTGAATGCCGCCGCGGACCGGTAGCTCCGGGGCGTGGCGCCCGCAGGCGGCCGAGAGAAGAAGAGAAGGTACGTACGTCCCGTGGCCCCTCCTGGCCCGTCCCCATGGCCCGCCCCTCTGGCCCGCCCCACGGCCCCGG
>JALOQY010000267.1 GCA_025459285.1 Planctomycetota bacterium
AAGAACGCGGAGATGCACCGCATCTTCTCGATCCTGCCCATGGTCGCCGAGAGCAACAGCACGGTGCTGATCACCGGACCGTCGGGGAGCGGCAAGGAACTGGTCGCCCGCTCCATCCACAACCACGGCCCGCGGCGGCGCCGGAGCTTCGTCGCGGTGAACTGCGCGGCGCTCCCGGAGACCCTGCTCGAATCGGAGCTATTCGGTTACGTGAAGGGGGCCTTCACCGGCGCGCGGACGGATCACCCGGGGCGGATCGCCAGGGCCGAGAAGGGGACGCTCTTCATCGACGAGGTGGCCGATCTGCCGCTCCACCTGCAGGTGAAGCTGCTCCGGTTCCTGCAGGAGCGGGTCTACGAGCCCCTCGGCAGCACGGAGCCGATCAACGCCGACGTGCGGATCCTCGCGGCCACGAACCGCGACCTTTCGCGGATCGTGGCCGCGGAGAAGTTCAGGGAGGATCTCTTCTACCGGCTGAACGTGCTGCAGATCAAGCTGCCTTCGCTGCACGATCGACCGGAGGACATCCCGCTCCTGGTCCGGCACTTCATCGGCCGGTTCCGTCTGGAGACGGGCCGCCCGATCACCGGCATCACCGACGACGCACTCGTGGCCCTCGCCCGCTACGCGTTCCCGGGGAACGTCCGCGAGCTGAAGAACATCATCGAACGGGCCTTCGTGCTCTGCCAGGGCGAGCAGATCCGCCTGGCGGACATGCCGGAGAACGTCCTTCGGACCACCGATCCGCGCGGAATCGCGACGGGCGAGCGGGGCAGCCTGGAACAGGCCGGCACACTGGCCATACAAGGCGCCCTCACGCGCCACTCCGGGAACCGGACGCACGCCGCCGCGGATCTGGGCATCCACCGCAGCACCCTCCTCCGCAAGATGAAGCGCTGCGGCCTGTCCTGACGTTCTGCACCGCCATCGACGAGGAGGCACCCGCGTGACCGCTCCCACCATGATCGAACAGAGGGACGAGCTGCTCGCCTTCACGAATAACGGGGGCTGCATCAACTGCGGCACCTGCACCGCCGTCTGCCCGCTCCCGAAGGAGAACGTCATGCTGCCGAGGCACATCCTCCGGCTCATGCACCTCGGACAGCGCGAGGAGCTCATCGCCCGGGCAGACGCGATCTTCTCGTGCCTGCTTTGCCGGCTCTGCGAGGAGACGTGCCCGGCGGGGGTCAGCATCCCGGAGTGCGTGCGTTACCTCCGGGGCTTCATGAACCGCCACCTCCACCACCTGGAGAAGGAGTAGGCCATGCCGCTGCCCACCGCACCCGTCCTCGGGATCCTGGCCGACAACCTCCGGCTGAGAGGCAGCGTGATGCCCCTCTCCCGGAAGAAGGCCACGGGCTGGGCCGACGGGCTGGACCTGCCCCGGGGCGGGAAGACCGTCCTCTATACCGGCCACCTCTACCAGCTCATGCCGTCGATCGCCGCCCTCACCTCGAAGCTCGAGCGTTTCGAGGACTCCCTGCTGAACCGCGCCATGGGGATCGGTCGGGCCGTCAACCGGAAGATCAATCTCTCCTCGCTGATGGGCCGGGAGGACCGGAAGGTCCGCGAGGTCTGCGAGGAACGGCTCCGGAACATCGCCCGACTCGTGAAGGCGGCCGGAGTGAACTACGGCTACCTCTACGAAGAGGAACTCTACTCCGGCGCGCTGGTCTACGACCAGGGGCTGGATTCGACCTTCGCCGAACACGCCGCGAAGGTGGCCGAGGTCTTCCGGCGAAACGGCGTCGAGACCGCCATCACCGTGGACCCGCACACGACGCATGTCCTGCGCAGCATCTTCCCCGGGATCGTTTCGGACTTCACGCTGAAGGTCCGGAGCTACCTGGAGGTGCTCGCCGATTCGCCGGCGGTGCCGGTCCGCCCGCTTGACCTCGACGTCGCGATCCACGACTCCTGCGTCTACGCCCGTGGAGAGAACCTGGTCCGGGAGCCGAGAGCCCTGCTCGAGAGGGCCGGCGCGCGAATCCGCGAGCCCGAGTCCCACGGCCGGAAGACCCTCTGCTGTGGAGGGCCCATCGAGTCGCTCTTCCCCGCTCGCGCGAAGGCGATCTGCGCCCGCCGCCTCGACGAACTCGCGGCCGCCGCGCACCACGTGGTCGCCATGTGCCCCATTTGCCTGATGAACCTCGAACACGGCGCCGAAGGCCGCGACCTCACGGTCCGGGACATCTGCGAGCCGCTGGCCGAATCGTTCTGCGGCGAGTGAACCCGGAAGGCCCGCCCGGGCGAGCGGAGTGGGCCGCGTGTCGGTGGAGTCGAAGGCCTGCCTCGAGAAGCGCGCTGCCGAGGATGCTCGCTACTTCGGCTCCCTCCTCGCGACGGCCCGGCCCGCGGTCCTGTTCGGCCTCCCCAACCTGCTGACCGGGGTACTCGCCCGCCGCCGGGTGGCAACGCGGAGCGGGGCCGGCGGGGCGGTCAACGGGCGAGGATCAACTCGCGGAAGCGGGCGAACAGGTGCGTGGCGTCGTGGGGGCCGGGACTGGCCTCCGGGTGGTACTGGACCGAGAAGGCCCGGAGCCCCCGGTGGCGCAGCCCCTCCACCGTCTGGTCGTTCAGGTTCACGTGGGTCAGCTCCACCTCGCCCCGTCCGAACAGCCCGGGATCCACCGCGAAGCCATGGTTCTGGGAGGTGATCTCCACCTTCCCTGTCACGAGGTCCTTCACCGGCTGGTTGCCCCCTCGATGGCCGAACTTCAGCTTGTAGGTGCCGCCGCCGAAGGCAAGCCCCATCATCTGGTGCCCGAGGCAGATCCCGAAGATCGGCACCTTCCCGGCGAGGCCTCGGATCGTCTCGATCCCGTAGGTGACCGCCGCCGGATCCCCCGGCCCGTTGCTGAGGAACACCCCGTCGGGCCGGCCGGCGAGGATCTCCCCCGCGGTAGAGGTCCCCGGGACCACCGTCACATGAAACCCCGCGTGGACGAGGTGCCTCAGGATGTTCCGCTTCACCCCGTAGTCGACGGCGGTGACCCGGAGTTGCTCCGCGGAGCTCGCGCCCGCCTCGTCGCCGAGCGGCGCCCCGAAGGCCGAGAACCCCTCCGTCCACGGCTCCGGTCGCGTCCGCGTCACCTCCCGCACGAGGTCGAGCCCCTCCATCCGCGGCGCCGCGCGCGCCCGGTCCACGAGAGCGTCCGGGGACCGCTCCTCCGACGAAACGACCCCCCGCATGGCCCCGGCGGTGCGGATCCGGCGCGTCAGGGCCCGCGTGTCCACGCCCTCGATCCCCACCACCCCGAGACCGGCCAGCCACTCCGGGAGCTTTCCCGCGGCCCGGTGGCTCGACGCCGTCTTCGAGGCCTCCCGGACCACCAGCGCCCGGGCGTAAACCCCCTGCGATTCGAGGTCCTCGGGATTGACCCCGTAGTTCCCGATGAGAGGACAGGTCATCGTGATGATCTGGCCGCAGTAGGAGGGGTCGGTCAGGATCTCCTGGTAGCCGGCCATCGACGTCGTGAAGACGACCTCCCCCTCCCGCGTCCCGGCGGCGCCGAACGCGGTCCCCCGGTAGATCGTCCCGTCCTCGAGCGCCAGCAGCGCGGGGGGCCCTCTCACGGTCTTCCTCCTCCGGCAGCCACCAGGAGCCGGTTGATCCGGGCCGCGGCGAACCCCGCCCCGAACCCGTTGTCGATGTTCACCACCGTCACGCCGGCGGAGCAGGTGTTCAGCATGGTCAGTAGCGGGGCGAGCCCTCCGAAGGCCGCACCGTACCCGATGCTCGTGGGGACGGCGATCACCGGCCGGTCCACCATCCCCCCCACCACGGAGGCCAGCGCCCCTTCCATCCCCGCCACCACGACGATGGCGTTGGCCTTCGAGATGTTCCGCTGCTCCGCGAGGAGCCGGTGCAGGCCGGCCACCCCGCAGTCATAGATTGCCGAGGTCTTCGCCCCGAGCACCTCGGCGGTGATCCTCGCCTCTTCGGCCACCGGGACGTCGGCGGTCCCCGCGCAGAGCACGGCGACGAGCCCCGCCCCCTCCGCCGGGTCGCGCACGACGAAGACCACGCGGGCATCCTCGGCGAAGGAGGCGTCCGGGGCCACCTCCCGGATCGCCTCGAAGGCCTCGGGCGAGGCCCGCGTGGCGAGGAGTCGCGGACTCCCGGCCAGGAGCTTCGCGGCGATCTCCCGGATCTGCGCCGGGCGCTTCCCCTGGCAGAAGATGACCTCCGGGAAGCCGCAGCGGAGGGCGCGGTGCGTGTCCACCCGGGCGAAGCCGAGGTCGGCGAAGGGCAGCTCGGCGAGTTCAGCGAGCGCCGCCTCCACCGACGTCGTCCCGCCGCGCACCGTCTGGAGCAACTGGAGGAGCCGGGATCGGTCCATCAGGCCATCCTCGAATACGCGTCGAGCCCGAGGCCGTCGTCCTCGCCGGCCGCGAGGCGGCGGGAGCCCACCACGGCGACCATCGCCGCGTTGTCGGTGCACAGGGCCCGGGGCGGCAGCACGAGCCCCACCCCGGCCGCCCCGGCGGCCTCGACGAACCGCGCGCGCAGCCGCGAGTTCGCCGCCACTCCGCCCCCGAGCACCACCCGGCGCACGCCGGTCCGCTCCGCCGCGAGCAGGGTCTTCCTCACGAGCACGTCCACCACCGCCTCCTGGAACGAGGCCGCCACGTCCCGCACGTCCACCTCCGGCCGCAGGCCGGAGGCCCGGCCGCGGGCGTCCTGGCCCCGGGCGTGGTACAGCACGGCGGTCTTGAGCCCGGAGAACGAGAAGTCGAGCGAGGCCGGATCGAGCCAGGGCCTTCGGAAGGCCACCGCGCGGGGGTCGCCGTCCGCGGCCATCCGGTCGATGACCGGCCCGCCCGGATAGCCGAGCCCGAGGGCCGCGGAGGCCTTGTCGAAGGCCTCGCCGGCGGCATCGTCCACGGTCCGGCCGAGTTCCTCGAGGCGCCCGGGCCCGTGGACGAGGAACAGCGTGGTGTGCCCGCCGGACACGACGAGGGCGACGAACGGCGCCTCCGGCTCCCCGGACTCGAGGACGCTCGCGAAGACGTGCGCCTCCACGTGGTTCACGCCCACGAGGGGGAGGTCCGCGGCCAGCGCGACGGCCTTCGCCGCGTTCACCCCCACGAGAAGGGCGCCGATCAGGCCCGGCCGGTTCGTCACCGCCACGCCGTCGAGCCCGGAGAGAGCGACGCCGGCGTCAGAGAGAGCGCGTTCGATGACCCTCGTGATGTTCTCGGTATGGGCGCGGCACGCGATCTCCGGCACCACGCCGCCGAACCGCGCGTGGAGCTCGACCTGCGACGCGACCACGTTCGACTGGGCGGTCCGCCCGTCGAGCACCACGGCCGCGGCGGTCTCGTCGCAGGAAGTGTCGATGCCCAGGACCCGCACGCTACCTCCCCCGCGATCCCCGCACCGCGTGGTGGTCCGCGAGGAGCTGGATCGCCCGCGCGAGCTGGCTGTCGGGCTCGGGCAACGGGTCGTCCACGATGATCATGTCCATCCCGTGCTGCCCGCCGAACAGGTCCTCCAGCAGCTTCTCGTCGGCCTCGGTCCGGGGGACGACGACATCCGGCACGATCCCGCCCCGCGTGCCCTCGTCCTCCCGCCGCTGCAGCCACCGCCCGTAGGGCGTGTAGTAGCGCGCGGTGGTGATCTGCAGGGCGACGTCGAGCTCCGGCAGGCGGTGGATCGACTGCACGAGGAACTTGCCGAAGGTCCGCTCGCCGAGGAGGACCCCGCGGCGCCGGTCCTGGAAGGCGCCCGCCACCACTTCCGCCGCCGAGGCGGAGTCCCCGTCCACCAGGACCACGAGGGGCTCGGTGCGGCACACGGTATCGGTCGGCCCGGCCATGTAGACGCGACGGGAGGAGGCGCCGCGCCCGCGCGTCTCCACGATCGGACCGTCGTCGAGGAAGAGGTCCACCAGGGCCACCGCCCCCCGCTCCACGACGCCGCCGCGATTCCCGCGCAGGTCGAGGATGAAGGACCGGACGCCCTTCTCCTTCAGTTCGAGGAGGGCCCGCCGGGCATCCTCGCCGGTGTTCTCCTGGAAGGCATTGATCCGGAAGTACCCGATGCCCCGAGCCAGGTCGAGGATCCGCACCCCCACCACGGAGTCGCTCTTCACCTGGGAGCGGGTGAGCGTCTTCACGATCGACTCCGCGCCGCGGCCGAACTCGATGACGACTTCCGTCCCGGGCTCTCCGCGGATGCGGGCCATGGTCTCGTCGAGGGCGAGCGTCTCGACGCCGATCCCGCCGACCTTGCGGATCACGTCGCCGAGCTGGACGCCGGCCTTGTCGGCCGGGTCGCCGCGGCGGATTCCGAGCACCGTGAGCCCGGCGTCGCGCATGCGCACCAGGACGCCGATCCCGCCGAACCGGCCGGTCGTGTCCTCCTCCATCTCCCGCCGCGCGTTCGGATCGTAGAAGCAGCAGTAAGGATCCAGCGCCTTCAGATACCCGTCCATGGCGGAGTAGAAGAGGTCCCGGGCACGCTGCTCGTCGATCTCGTCCACGTACTCGCTCGAGACAAGGGCCATCATCTGATCGACGACGGAGTCGTTCCAGAAGACGCGCCTCTCCCTCGCGTCCATCGTCCGGGCGAAGAGGAACCCGCTCAACGTGACGGCGAGGACGATCGGGGAGAGCCAGACGAGCAGGGTTCTGAGTCGCATATGTGCCTCCGGGGGGGGGATTGTAG
>JALOQY010000268.1 GCA_025459285.1 Planctomycetota bacterium
AGGCAGGATGTCTTACCGAACCGTGACATGGCGTATACCTGTTTCCGACTATACTCGGGAACTGGCCGAACCCGGGAGCGTATGACTTGGTGTGTTCCGGGGACGTTGGAAACTTGTAAACTTTCCGGGGCTCGACCCCGCAGTCGTGGCGGGCTCATCGGTCAGGTCCAGGGCCGGCGGGACGTGCCGTTTCGCGGGAAAGTTTACAAGTTACCAACGTCCCCTCTGCGACTGCGATTCCCCGAAGGAGACCTGGCATGTCCGCCCCCTCGCGCGCCGTCCTCCTCTTCCTCCTCGCCGTCCTCGCGGTCCCCGCCGTCCTCGCCCAGGAGCAGCCTCTCGCCGACGAGCCCGCGGCGAAGAAGGAACTCGCCGGCGACCAGAAGGTCTACGTGCCGTTCCGCAACCTGAAGGACGTCTTCGAGAAGGAGGGGCAGGGCGTCTTCGTGCCTTTCGAGGAGTTCCTGAAGCTCTGGGAGGCGAACCTCGACCGCCGGCCGGTCCCCGCCGGGCCGCCCGTGCCGTTCCTCGTCACCCGGGCGATGTACGAGGGCTCCGTGGATGGCGACGTCGCCACCGTGAAGGCGACGATCTCCTTCGAGACGTTCACGAAGGGGTGGAGCGCCGTGGGGCTCGGCTTCTCCGGGATCTCCTTCTCGAAGGCCACGATCTCCGGCGAGGCCGCCACCCTCGAGGGCGGGCGCGACGGCTACCGGGTGCTCGTCGAGAAGCCGGGCGCCTACGAGCTTTCGGTGGAGTTCGTCACCCCGGTGGCGAAGGCCGAGGACCTGCGCACCGTCTCCTTCCGCATCCCCCCCACCCCGGTGTCGCGGCTCGTCTTCGACGTCCCGGAGGAGGGCGCCCGGGTGACGGTGGAGCCGAACCTCGCCACCACCCGCACCGAGCCCGGCTCCGGCGTGACGCGCGTGATGGCCTACGTCGGCGCGGCGGAATCGCTGAGCATCGCCTGGAAGCCCCGGCCGCCGGAGGTCGTGAAGGGCGCCTCGCTCGTCTTCGCCGACACCGTGCTCTCCGCCACGGTGGAGGAGACCGTGGTGCGCGTCCGGGCCGACGTCGATCTCACGATCCACCGCGCGCCCG
This sequence comes from Planctomycetota bacterium, assembly GCA_025459285.1. Taxonomy (GTDB): domain Bacteria; phylum Planctomycetota; class JAJSAM01; order JAJSAM01; family JAJSAM01; genus Prado167. Next base: position 1,102 of record JALOQY010000268.1, read on the forward strand.
CCGACACGTTCCGCTTCGTCCTCGAACCGGCGGCGAACGTCCTCTTCGTGGAGGGGAACGACCTCCGGCAGTGGGACTTTGACGAGGCGACGCGGACGATCACCGTGAAGCTCCTGAAGCCGGCGGAAGCGTCCTGCCGCCTGGCGGTGACCCTCGAAGTGCCGCGGCCGGAGAACGGCACGGTGCGCGTCCCCTCCCTGAAGGTGGATGGCGCCGTCCGGGACCAGGGCTTCGTGCTGCTGCGCGCCCCGGACACCGTGAAGGTGCTCCCGGAGACCGCCCTGCCGCGCGTCGACTTCGCCGCCCTGCCCGCCGGGACGGTTCTCGACCAGCTCCTCTTCGCGTGGCGCTGGCCGGCGCACCCGTTCGCCCTTTCGCTCGCGATCACGAAGGTCGACCCGGTCATCGACGTCGCCCTGCGGACTCTCGTCGACCTCGACGAACGCCGGCTCCGAGTGACCGACCAGGTGACGTTCAACGTGACCCGCGCGGGCATCTTCGAGGCGCGGCTCGTCCTTCCCGAGGCGATGACCGTCACCGACGTCTCCCGGGACGTCGTGGAAGACTGGCGGGTGCTGCCCGACCGCACGCTCGTGCTCGACCTGAAGGGCCGGCGGATCGGGTCGTTCATGGTGACCGTCGTGAGCACGCGCGAAGCGGCGGTGGGCGACGCCCCGGTGGACATCGTCCTGCCGTTCCTCGCCTTCCCCGGCGCCCGCCGGTTCGAAGGGGCGGTGGGGATCCGGCGCGAGGAGGGGCTGAAGGTCGAGACGAAGGAGATGGCGGGCCTCGAAGCCATGGACGCCGCCAGCTTCGGGGACGGCGCCAGCGTGGCCTTCACGTACCGGGCCGCCGGCCCGAACGCGACGCTGACCGTCTCCCGGCGCGACCCGGAGGTCAGCGCGGAGGTCGTGACGGAACTGCGGGCCGAGCAGAACCGGATCGCGGTGAAGGCGAGGATCCGTTACACGATCCGCTACGCCGGCGTGGACAGCTTCGCCTTCACGCTCCCCGCGGACCTGAAGGAGAAGGTCCGCGTCACCGGGAACAACATCCGGGAGCAGCCGAAGGAGGACCTCGAAGGCGGTCTCTTCCGGCAGAAGATCATCCTGCAGGGCAAGGTGCTCGGCGAGTACCTGGTGGAGGCGGAATTCGACCTGCCGTACCTGACCGAACTGAAGACCGGTGATCGCCGGGTGGTGGCGATCCCCGTGCTCGCCGTGGAGAATGCCGTCCGCGACCAGGGCTATTACGCCGTCTGGCGCGATCCGGCGCTGGAGATCGACGCGATCACCGACAACGTCGAACCGGCGGACCCGCGCGAGCTGCCGGCCAGCGTGGAGAAGGCCGACGTCTTCCTCGCCTTCCGGTGGCTGACCCGCCCGCATGCGCTCGATCTCTCCATCGTCAAGCACGACGTCCTGCCGGTGCTCGCGGCGATCGTCCACCACCAGCACATCGTCACGGTGCTGAACGAGGAGGGGACGACGCGGACCGAACTCGTCCTCGCGCTGACGAACAACGGCCTCCAGTTCCTGACGCTCTCGCTCCCCGACGGCGTGCGGCCGGAGACGCTGGAGCTGTGGCTGCGCGACAACCGCGGCAACTGGAGCCCCCGGAAGGAGACGCCCCAGGCCGGCGCGGAGGGGACGATCCTCGTCCGCATGCCGGCGGGCGTGGGTCCGGAGAGCCGGTTCTACATGAAGCTCACCTTCGCCCGGTCGGCGAAGGTGAAGGGGCTGATGTTCCACCCGTTCACGTTCGCCGCGCCGAAGGTGGAACAGGGGAAGGTCCCCGTCCTCGGGACGACCTGGTTCATCTACCCGCCCCCGGACGTGAAGGTGACGCAGGCCGGCGGGACCCTCGCATGGCTTGCGCGCGAGACGTCGTGGTGGTCGCGGATCGTCGCGGCGTTCCCGGAGATGTTCGGCGGCCGGGGACCCTCGGCCCGCCAGGGCGCCTCCGCGCCGGGAGCCGGCCTGCCCCGGGGCATCTCCGACCTCGCGCCGGTTTCCCAGGCGCACCTCGCCTTCGGCGGGCGGAGTCTCGCGCCCTCGGTGGAGGTGGCCTACGCCGACCCCGGCGCGTTCACCACCCTCCTCGCGTTCCTCTTCCTCCTGTGGCCCGCGGTGGGGCTGCTGCTCCTCCGGAAACGGGGCCGCGCCCTGAAGACGGCGTTCGTCGTCGCCGGCCTCGCCGTGCCGCTTCTCTTCATCCCCCTCGGTGCGCCGGGCACCGCCGAGGCGCTCCACGCGGTGCTCCTCGGGGCGCTCCTCACCGGGGCGATCTTCCTCCTCCTCGGTGTCCCCTCGCTCTTCCGTTGCCGTCCCGTCGCCGCCCCGGCGGTGAAGGAGAGCTAGCCATGCGGAAAGCCCTCCCCCTCCTCGCCGTCCTCGCGCTCCTCGGCGGTCTCGCCGGGGCGCAGGACGCCCCGCCGGAGGCCCGGCGGAAGATCGTCTACGTCCCGCAGGAGGACATGGACGCCCTGCTGGAGAAGCACGGCCGCGGCGTCCTCCTCTCGGTGGCGGACTACCTGAAACTCCTCGATTCCGCGCGCGCCGCGGGGTTCGCGCCGGTCGCCGGCCCTCCGTCCGACGCCGCCGTGCTGGCCGGTTCCCTCGTCGGGACCGTCACCGAGGAGCGTTACGAGATCCGGGCCTCGTTCACCGTGCGGACCCTGAAGGAGGGTCTCGTGCGCGTGGCCTTCCCGTTCTCGCAGGTGGGAGTGGGGGAGGTCCTCGTCGCCGGCCAGCCCGCGCTCCTGTCGCAGGATGCGGAGGGCGGCTTCCTGTTGCTGCCCGGGCGCGGTGACCACGAGATCTCCGTGGCCCTGACCGGCCGGACCGCGCGGCAGGAGGAGTTCCGGTCGCTGGCGTTCGGGCTGCCCGCCGCGTCTTCGCTGCGCTTCGACCTGACCTTCCCCCCGAAGTCCGAGGTCCTCGGCGCGGGGGCCGGCGGACTGCGGTCGGAGGAGACCGCGGAGGGCGTGCGTGTCACCGGATTCGCCCCGCCCACCGGCACGTTCAGCGCCCTCTTCCGTCCCCGTCGTGACGCGGGCGCCGCGGAGTCGACCATCTCGTCCGTCGCCCGGACGCTCCACCGCGTCGGCCCGCGCCGGCTGCAGACCCTCGCACTCCTCCGGATCACCGTTTTCCGGAAGCCGGTCCGTGAACTCGTCGTGGCGCTGCCGGCCGGCGACGCGGTCACCGAGGTCGCCTCGCCGAACCTCGCGTCGTGGTCGCAGGACGAATCGGGCCGGGTGACGCTCCGGTATCCCGCCGACGTCGCCGGACTCGTCCCCGTGGTGCTGACCGCCGAGCGCAACCTCCCGGGCCCCGGCGAGGTGTCGCTGCCCGCCGTCACCGTCCCCGGCGCCGTCGACGAGCGGGGCCTCGTCGGCATCGCCTTCGAACCGGGCCTCGACGGGCGCGTGACCGTGGCCGAGGGCTGCGCGCGCGACCCGATTCCCGCCGAGCGCCCGACGAAGAACCGGGCCGAACCCGGCGAGTGGGACCTCGACCGGGTGGCGCTCGCCGGCGCGGCGGCCGCCTATCGCTACTGGTCGAAGGACCGCGTGCTCACCGTCCGCACCACGGCGCCCGAACTGCGGGTGGAGTGCGCGCTCTTCGCCGTGTTCGAGATCGCGGAGTCCATGCTCGTCCTGCGCGTCGACCTCGACTACCGGGTCGAAGGCGGGCGGGTGTTCGTCCTCACGCCGGCCTTCCCGGCGGACTACGAACTCATCGGGCTCACGGTGGAAGCGCCCGGTGTCAGCCGGTGGGAACGGGAAGCCGGGGGCGCGGTCCGGATCGAGTTTCCCTCGGGCGTGCCCGCGGGAAGCCCGCTCCACGTCACCGCCGTGCTGCGGAAGCTCTCCGCCGGCCCGATCCTCGAGGACGCGACCGTGGCGATCCCCGTCCCCGACCCCGGTCCGGGCGTCGCCGTCCGCGGCCGCCTCGCGGTGCTGGCCGACGAGGGGTTCGAGGTCCGCGAGAAGGAACTCGCCGGGCTTTCCGCCGAGCCCGTGGACCGGCTCGGCCTCCCCGCCGCCCGCCTCGGCTACGGCTGGCGGAAGGGGCCGGCGACGGGAAGCCTCCTCGTCATGAAGAAGGCCCCGGAGGTCTCCGTGCGCCACATCGCGCTCGTCTCCCCCGGAGAGCGGACCGCCCGCTACGCCGGCTTCCTGCACTACACGATCCGCCAGGCCGGCGAGCGGAGCTTCCGGTTCGTCGTGCCCGGCGGCTTCGGCGACCGGCTGCACGTGCGGGCCCCGGGGACCGTGGAGCCCGTCCGGCGCACCGACGCGGAGGGCCGCGACGTCTTCGAGGTGACGCTCCCGAAGCCCGTCCGGGGGGACGTCTTCTTCCTCCTCGAGATGGAGACGGAGATGGAGGCCGTGGATGGCCGGCGCGTCTTCCGGGTGCCCGAGGTGCTCGTGCCGGACGTGGCCGACGAGACCGGCTGGCTCGCCGTCGAGTCCGGCGACAACATGGAGGTCTCGGCGCGCGCCGCGGGGCTTCGCGAAATCGGCCTCGAGGAGATGGAGCCGCTCTTCGCGATGCTGGGGATCGCCCCCGCCCGCGGCCTCTACGCCGCGTTCCGCTATACCGCGCACCCGTGGTCCCTCACCGTTTCGGCCTTCCGCCACGAGGAGGCGAAGCTCCTCACCGCCTTCGTGCGCTCGGCGAAGCTCCTCACGGTGGTGGCCGCCGACGGCACGACGCGGACGCGGGCCGTCTACTCGCTGCTGAACGCCGGGAGGCAGTTCCTCCGCGTGCGTTTGCCCGCGGGCGCGACCCTCTGGGGGGCGCTCGTGGGCGGCGCGCCCGTCAAGCCGGCGCTCGCCGGCGGCGAGGCGCTCATCCCGCTCTCCTCCACGGGCGGAGAGAACGTCGTCGAGGTGGTCCTCCTCTACGAGGGCGCGGGGCCGCAGCTCACCGCCGCCGGCACCCTCGGCCTCTTCGCGCCGGAGATCGCCGGCGTGCCCGGCGCGGAGGCGGAGTGGTCGGTATGGCTGCCGGCGGGCTACCGTGTGACGGCGACCGAAGGCGTCTTCGGAGCCGCGCCGCCCGCGCCCCCCGAGCCGTGGCTCTTCCGGTTCCTCTCCGGCCTCGCGAGCGCCGGGGCGCTGGCGAGCGGCGATGCGGCCGCGCCCGCCTCGGGCCCGGCGGCCAGGGGGCGGGAGTCGAGGCCAGGTGATGATCCCCTCCTCCGGGGGGGACACCGTATGCCCGTGAACAGGCAAGAGGCCGACCACAACGAGACGGATTCCGACATGCCCTTCGAGGAGTCGATCCGTGGCGAGGACCTCTGGGCGGCCGCGAGGCTCCCGATCCCCGCCCCCGCGGCGCCCCCGCCGCCTCCCGCCGCGAAGCCGTCGGAGCCTGGCGCTTCGTCGACCGAGGGTGGCGCCGAGGCGCACGGTGACCCGAGGCCCCCGGCCGAAAACCCCGGCGGCGGGGAGGACGCCAGAACTGGCAGAGGCGCGAGTCCCGGTGGCGGTGGCTACCGCGGCCCCGCCGGGGAGCTCGCGCCGCCGC
>JALOQY010000269.1 GCA_025459285.1 Planctomycetota bacterium
GAGGCTGGCCAGCCGGAGCGGCGCCACGCTGAAGCCGGTCATCATGTTCAGCGCATGGACGAGGAGCTTGCGGACCGTGTAGTTCGATGCTCCCACCCGCCGCGGCTCGTGCCGGACGAGGACATGCGTGAACCGAGTGGTTCCCCACGTCAGCAGCACGTCGATGGACACCAGCGGGCTTCCGAACTCCGCGAAAGCCTCCCGCAGGCGGGCGTGGAAGACCCGGAACGCGCTCACCCGCCGCGCCGTGGCCGCACCCATCGCCCCCTTCAGGACGATCTTGGTTGCCGCGGACGCCAGGTTCCGGAGCACGCCGTGCCGCGCCCGTTCGGGCGCCCCGTAGACCACGTCGAACCCGGCGCGGACCGCGGCGAGCAGCTTCGGAATCTCCTCCGGGGGGTGCTGCAGATCATCGTCCATCGTGAGGATGAGGTCGTGACGCGCGGCCCTGATCCCGCAGAGGAGGGCATTGTGCTGGCCGTAGTTGCGCATGAGGCGGATGCCGCGAACCGACGACTCCCCCGCGACGATCCGGCCGATGACTTCCCAGCTCCCATCCGCGCTCCCGTCGTCCACGAGCAGGATCTCGTGCGCACCGAATTCTCTCGAGAGCACCGGCTTCAGCCGTTCCACGAGATCCGTGAGCGTTGCCGCGCCGTTGTAGACCGGCACGACCACTGAGCATGTCCGGGGCAACGGATCCACGGTCGTCACTCGAGGAACCTCGACAGGGGCAGGAACCCCGGCACCATCGCATGGGGCCGCGTGCCCTCCAAGAATTGGCGGGCGCTGGTCCCTACCAGGCCGGCGGAGGCAGCCGGACCGGGCCGGCGCCGACGACATTCAGCGGGGGCAGTTCCCGCTTCGCCTCCGGCCGGCCCGGGAAGCGCAGGTCCGTCGGCACCGTTTCCTCCCGCGGGGCAGCCACGCCGAGCCCCTTCACCGTGAAGAAGAAACTCGACCCGATCCCGGCCCGTGACTCCACCCAGATCCGCCCGCCGTGCAGCGCGACGATTTCGCGGCAGATCGCCAGTCCCAGCCCCGTCCCCCCGCCGCGCTCCGCCCCCGCGTCGCCGGTCTGGTGGAACTTGCTGAAGATCCCATCCAGCTCCTCGGCGGGGATCCCGGGCCCCTGGTCGTGGACCGACACCCGGATCTCCTCCTCCGAGACGGCCTCCGCGGCCAGCACCACCCTGGTCCCCGGGCGACCGTGGCGTATCGCGTTGGAGCCGAGGTTCGTCAACACCTGCTGCAGCTTGTCCCGGTCTCCCTCGACGCGGGCCAGGGCGGGATCGATCCGTCGTTCCACGATGAGGTTGCGCTCCCGGGCCAGCGGGGCGAGCAGGCGCACGACATCCGCGAAGACCGCATTCAGGTCCACGCGCCCCAGGTGGAGTTTCACGGCGCCGGCCTCGATCTTCGCCAGATCGAGAACGTCGTTGATGAGCCGTGTCAACCTCTCCGACTCCTTCTTGATGATCCCGAGGAACTCCCTCTTGACGTCCTCCTCCGCGTCTCCGTGCTCGAGCAGGATTTCCGAGAAAGAGCGGATCGACGTGAGCGGAGTGCGAAGCTCATGGGAGACGGACGAGAGGAAGTCGTCCTTGACCCGCTGCAGTTCTCGCAGCTTCTCGTTCATCCCGCGCATCGTCTCCGCACGTTCGGAGAGCTGCCGGTTGGCCTCCTTCAGATCCGACTCGTGCACCTCCAGGGCACGGTTCTTCGCTTCCAGCGCATCCTTGAGGCGCTGCCACTCCGAGACGTCCCTGACCACACAGAGGAGCGACCGCCCCCCGGAGACGTCGATCGGCGAGACGGTCAGTTCCACCCGGAGGGGCTCCCCCCCCTTCCGCAGGATCGTCATCGCCGGGAGACGGCCCTGCTTCGCGAGTTCCCGGAAGCCGGCCTCGTCGCGCCCTCCGATCTCCGTCCCGAACAACTCCGCGAGCGTCTGCTTCCGGAGCTCTGCCTCCGATCGCCCGGTCAGGTTCGCGAGGCCGGGGTTGGCCAGGGTGACCCGCCGCGTCGCCGGGTCCACCAGCGCGATGCCGTCGTTCGTCCTCTCGAAAACCGTCCGGAACCGCTCTTCCGAGCCGAGGAGCAGGTCCATGGTCTCCCGGAGCTTCTGGCTCACGCGGGTGTTCTCGCCGGCGATCCGGCGAAGTTCCGTGCGGGCGACTTCCAGGTCGCGATTCGCCTCCGCCAGGTGGCCGGCGAGGCCATCCTCCCCGGCATCGGTGCTCTTCGGCCTCCGTGCCTGCAACCGGGCGACGGGATACCCACCCGGCCGTCCGATCATCGCGGCGACCGCCCCCGAGAGGAACAGAGGCAACCCGAGATAGAACCGCAGAGCCGTCTTGAGGGTCGAGTGATCGGGGTTGAGTGGGTCGAGGATGGCGGCTGGCGGCTGGTCCAGCAGATCCGCCGCGAGGCCCATCCCGAAGGAACCGGCCAGTGCGAGAAGGCCGACCGTGGTGATGACCATCGGACCGGACCCGCGGCGGCGACCCCGGGCGAGCAGCATGACCAGGGCGAACACGGAAACACCGAGACCGAAGGCCTCCAGGTAGAAGGACGACCCGAGGATGCTCAGCAGGCTTGACAAGCCGATTCCCCGCTCAGGATCTCGCGGACCCGCTCGGTGATCCGCGATGGGCTGAACGGCTTGGTGAGGTACTCGTCCGCGCCGGAGTCGAGCCCCCGCTGCCGATCGGCTTCCTGTCCCTTGGCCGTGAGGAGAATCACGTGGACCCCTGCCAGATCCGGCTCCTTCCGGATCCGCTCGAGGACCTCGTACCCGTTCAGCATCGGCATCATCACGTCGAGGAACACGATTCGTGGACGACCGGTTCGCGCCACCGAAAGCGCTTCCGCGCCGTCCCGGGCCTCGAGAACCTCGTGCCCCTCCTTCCTCAGAACGAAGGATAGCGAGCGGAGGATGAAGGGCTCGTCGTCCGCGACAAGGATCGTCGCACCCATGGTGGCCGCACCTCCAGCACTGCTCCCCTGCCCTCTATCGACCGGGCGCCCCGGTCCGCTTGAGGATTACGACAGTCATGTCGTCACGGAGACCGCGGCGTCCCGAGAAGGCCCTGGCCTCGCCGAGAATCGCATCCACCCCCTGCGTCGCGCTTCGCCGGCTCGCCATCGTGAGGGAGCGGAATAGCCGGTCCACGCCGAACCTCCGTCCGGACTCGTCCCCGGCTTCCACGACCCCGTCGGTGTAGAGCAGCAGCGTATCGCCCTTCCCGAGGTACAGTGTCCGCTCCTCGTACTTCGTATCCGGCAGGATCCCGAGGAGGATCCCCTCCGCGTCCGCGCTCTCGGCGGCCGGTGCACCGCGCCGGAGAATGACCCCCGCAGGGTGCCCCGCGTTGGCCACCACGATCTCCCCCGTCCCCACGTCGACGAAACAGCAGAACAGCGATACGAACAGTTCCGCGCGAGTGAGGTCTTCGTACATCTGCCGGTTCAGGCGGCCGAGGACCTCCCCGGGGCGCCGGGCGCTGGCGAGTGAGCTCCGGAGAAGAGCTCGCACGACCGCCATGTGCAGGGCCGAGGCGACGCTGTGCCCGGAAACGTCGGCGACGATCGCCGCCAGCACTCTTCCCCCGTCGAGGCAGAGGAGATCGTAGTAGTCGCCGCCGAGGCTGGCCGCCGGGACCAGGGCTCCCGCGACGTCGAATCCCCGAAGCCGCGGCCGCGCCACTGGCAGGAGGCTCCTCTGGATGCGTCGGGCGATGCGCATCTCCTTCTCGAAATCGACGAGCCGCATGTTCTGTATCAGGACCGCGGCCTGACTCGCCAGTGCGGCGAGCAGCTTCAGGTCTCCGGACGTGAAGTTCTCCCCGTCCCGCTTGTCCGTCATGTTGATGACGCCGATCGCCCGCCCCTCATCCGGACCGAGGCAACCGGTTTCCGGCCACCCTGGAATCACCTTCACCGGACGTCCCCCGCATGTGGACACGCAAAGGGGAACGGAAATGAACGACCGGGTAGCGTAGGTCTCGTACCCGGTCAGGAGACCGCGCGGCAGGTTCCGCACATCGTCCACGAGTTGCGCCACCCTCGTGTCCAGCACCCGGCCACTGATGCCCCTGCCGATCGGGATCCGGACGGAGTCCCATTCCTCTTCCGGGATCCCGATCGCGGCGGCGAGGAACAACTCCCGACCGGCATCGTCGGGGAGCAGTATCGATGCCCGGTTGACTTTCACGATCTCGCATGCCTTCGCCAGAATCACCGAGCAGACGCCCTCGACATCGTGCACGGCGGACAGTGCCGACGCCATATCGTAGAAGAGGTTCACCTCCTCGTAGGAGTCGAGGATCTCCCGGCTGAGATCATCCAGTTCGTACTCGCGTTCCGCGAAGTCGCTCAAGAGCCGGGCGACATGGTCGGCGAGCGCCACCGCCGCCGACCGGTCCTCCGACTTGCACGGCGTGGTCAGGACGGACCCCACCTCCTGCCCGAAAACCTCCACGCGCCGCTCGATGGCGGTTCCAGCCCCCTCCACCGGATCCGTCCTTCCCGTATCACGTATCCGCCGCCCAGCCTCGTCCACGAGGATCAGGCGGGACTCGTAGAACACCGCCGTTTCCGCGAGGAATTCCCAGAACCGCTTCCTCTCGAGGATCCGATGAAGCGAGATGAGGTTGGCGCTCCCGGTCTTCATGTCCCCCTGATCGCATGCGCCATCCGCGCATCGTCATAGTACCTGGTGAGCGAGAGCACGAACTCACCGCTCTCCCGGCGCGCTTCGACCCGATGGACGCCCTGCTTCATGATGTGGACCCCGTAGCCGCCCTCCCGCAGGAGCTCCGGGTCCGGCGGCGGAATGCCATCCGGGTCGAACCCCGGGCCATGGTCCCGGACCTCCACCGTCAGGGATTCCGGGCCGACGATGAATACCACACGCACCCTTGCGTCCAGCCGGCCGGACTCCCCGTACCGTATGGCGTTGATGCACGCCTCCTGCACCGCAAGCTGGATTCCGATGATCGCCTGAGGTCCGAGCAGCACCTCCGGAGAGTGCGCCGCCAGCATCTCGAGGAAGCTCCGGACGACCCTCAGATGGCGCGGTGACCCCGGCAGGCTGATTTCGAAGCGCTCGTCGGTCACCGCCGCTTCTCCGCCATCGCGTAACGCTTGATCTTCCGGTACAGGGTTGCCTGGCCAATCCCGAGTTGCCGCGCCGCCCGCGACACGTTCCCGCCGCAGAGGGCCAGTGCCTTCTCGATCGCCCGCCGTTCCACTTCCTTCATCGGCACGATCACGCCATCCGGCTCCGTATCCTGGAATTGCCGCCGCGCCTGGCTGATGACCGCATCTGGCAGCATCGGCTTCGTGACCTGGGAGGCGTTGTGCAGTACGACCACCCGCTCGATCGCGTTCTCGATCTCCCTCACGTTACCTGGCCAGTCATAGGAGACCATGGCCGACATCGCCTCCGGGGCGAAGTCGTAGAAGTACTTCCCATGCTTCTCAGAGAACCGTTCCAGGAAGGCGCCCGCAAGGAGCGGGATGTCCTCGCGGCGCTCCCTGAGGGCGGGCACTTCCAGCGGAACCACGTTGAGTCGATAGTAGAGGTCCTCGCGGAGCCGGCCGGCGCGGACTTCCTCCGCGGGATCCCGGTTGGTCGCCGCCAGGACCCTCACATCGACCCGGATCTCATCCTTGCCTCCCAGCCGGTGGAAGCGCCTCTCCTGGAGGAAGCGCAGCAGCTTCGACTGGAGGCGGACGTCCATCTCGCAGATCTCGTCCAGGAAGAGCGTTCCACCATCGGCCTGCTCGCAACACCCGTGGTGGCAGCCGGTGGCGCCCGTGAATGCACCTTTCTCGTGACCGAAGAGCTCCGATTCGAGCAGGTCCCGCGGTATCGCAGCGCAGTTGATCGCGACGAACGGCCGCCGGGAACGCGGCGAGGTGTCGTGCACCGCTCTCGCCACGAGTTCCTTTCCCGTGCCGCTTGCGCCGGTGATGAACACGGTCACGTCGGTACCGCCGACGCTCTCGATGACCGAGTAGATGGCCTGCATCCGCGGGGACGCTCCGACAATCCCCATGAATTGCCCGCGCCGGCGGTACGCGCCCTGGAGCTGGTTCACCCTCACCATGAGGCGGTGCATCCGGGCCGCGTTCTGCACCTCGATCCCCAGATGCGTCGGGTCCACCGGCCGCGACAGGAAGTCGAAGGCCCCCTGCCGCATCCCCTCGGCGACGAGGGAGGCATCCGCCCGGGCCGTCACCACGATCACCGGCAGGTGGGCGAAGCGCTCCCGCACCTCCACCAGCAGGTCGATCGGCCGGTCCTCCTCTTCGACGGCAAGAAGAACCACGTCCGGGACCATCTCTCCGAGTCTTCCCCGGAAGCTCGCCCGATCGCGGGCGAGGGTCACCCGGCACCCATTGCCGACGAGTGCCCGGTCCAGTCCCTCTTCTGGCAGGGAACGGGGCTCCAGCAGCAGAAGTTCGACGTCCGGCGCTATGACCGACTCTCCTCTCGGCCCGGAACCAGCGCTCGGGCCGCGTCAACTGCCTCCTCCACGGTTTCGAACCGGTCGAAGACTCCGTCCAGTCGCGTGACCTCGAGGACGGTCCGGAACCGCGGCGGAGTGTTGGCCAGACGAAGGTCTCCCCCAAACCCACGCCTCCAAGGTCCAGGACAAGATTGCACCGACCTTCCTCGACCACCCGTCGGACCTTCTCCCGGAACTGCCGGCTCGTGTCACCCTCCAGCTCCACTGCCTCACTGAAGGAGAGCACGAGCACACCGTCGATTTCGCGGCGCGTCATCTGCATGGTCGGACCTCCGCGTGCCGGGTCAGATCCGCTTCCGTCCGGTTCACGCGTCCACGGTCTCTTATCCGCCCGGCGATCGGCGGATCTTGAGGACAAAAGCCATGGCAGCCCGTCCAAGGCGGCGAAGAGGGGAGGTCGCGCGGCGGTCCTTTCCGGGTCTCCCCGACTCCGCCGGGGCTTCGCCGCGGGAGCGGGCTCCGGGGAAGCACGCGATCGGCCCACACGCGGGAGGATCTGCCTCCCCGGCTCTCAGGCCGTGGTCTCCCGCCGGGGGTACACTTCGAGCGCCCGGCGGAGCAGGCCCATGGACTTCCTGAGCGTCGGGACATTGAGTACGTAGGCGATGCGCACCTCGTCCCGACCGAGACCCGGAGTGGCGTAGAACCCCCCACCGGGCGCCAGCATCACCGTCTCCCCCTCCATCGAGAAGTCGGACAGGAGCCACCGGCAGAAGTGGTCCGCGTCATCCACGGGCAGACGGACCATGGCGTAGAAGGCCCCCTCCGGCTTCAGGGCGCGCGTTCCGGGGATCGACTCCAACTCCTCGAAGATGGCATCGCGCCGGCGGCGATACTCATCCACCACACCCTCGAGATAGCTCGGAGAGGCGTGGATGGCCTTCATGGCGGCCATCTGCTCCATCGTCGGTGGGCAGAGCCGCGCCTGTCCCAGCCGCAGCGCCCCGTCCAGCACCTCACGATTCCTGGTGACCAGGCAGCCCACCCGTGCGCCGCAGACGCTGTAACGCTTGGAGATGCTGTCCAGCATCACGGCCCGGTCGCCCAACCCCCGGATGGCCAGGACCGATGTCGGCTTCGCTCCGTCGTACACGAACTCGCGGTAGACCTCATCCGACAGCAGGAACAGGTCGTGGCGGATCGCGAGGTCCCGGAGTTCGTCCCATTCCGTGGCCGTCAGCACGTGGCCGGTGGGATTGCAGGGACTGCACACCAGGAGCGCGCGGGTCCGATTCGTGATCCGGCTCTCGATTTCCATTGCCGCGGGGAGGCGGAAACCCTCCGTGAGCCGACAGGTCACGGGGACCACGACCAGGCCGGCCTGCACCGCGAAGCCAGCGTAATTCGTGTAGAACGGCTCGGGAACGATCACCTCGTCCCCGGGATCACCGACAAGCGTCAAAGCGAAGACGATGGCCTCGCTG
>JALOQY010000022.1 GCA_025459285.1 Planctomycetota bacterium
CCCAAGGGTGAAGCACCCAAGGGCGAAGCACCCAAGGGTGAGGCCCCGAAGGACAAGGCCGGCGAACAGAAGTGACGGTGGACACGCCGGACACGGGAGGACGCGGCCTGCGGGGTTATCTCGTCCTCACGGCGGCCATTTCCGGCTGTGGCGTCATGGTCCTGGAGATGGCGGCGGTCCGGGCGGTGGCACCCTATCTCGGTGCCTCCACCTACACGTGGACGAACGTCATCGGGGTCATGCTCGGCGCGCTCGCGGTGGGGTACTTCGTGGGCGGACGCCTCGCCGACCGGCTGCCGAGACCGTGGGCGCTGTTCCTCCTGCTCGTGGCCGGAGGCCTCCTCATGGGGGGGCTGCCGTTCGCGGTGCGGCCGGTCGCGCGATGGCTGGTTCCGGCCGACATCGGAATGGAAAGCGCGCTGGGCGCGGTGCACCGCGCCTCGCTCCTCGTCACGATCCTCCTTTTCGCGCCACCCACACTCATCCTCGGGGGTGTTTCACCGATGACGATCCGCCTGCTCGCGGCCCGGGGCATGGTGGGTGGCGCGGCGGGGCAGGTGTTCGCGGCCTCCACGGCAGGTTCCCTCGCCGGGACTTTCCTCACGACCCATCTGTTCGTGCCGATGCTGGGCACGAGGCTCACGATCGCGCTGGCGGGAGCCCTTCTTTCCGCCACGGGAGCGCTCGGGCTGGTTCTGTCCGTCCGAGGCCGTCGTGCCTTGCCGATGGCCGCACTGGTGGCCGCGCTGGCCGGCGTCCTGACGATGGGGGTGGCGGGGGCCGGGCCGATCAAGGCGAGGGAAGGGCAACTCGTGGAGGTGGAGACCGCCTACCAGTACGTCCGGGTCGTGGAGTCCGGAGCGCCGACTGTCCGCTTCCTCATGATCAACGAGGCCGAGGAGGCCTACCAGTCGGTACGCGTCGAAGGGACCGAGCTGACCGAGGGACGGTACTACGACTACTACTCGATCCTCCCGCTGCTCCTCGGCACGCCGGCGGACGGATCCCTCGATGTCCTGGTGATCGGTCTCGCGGCGGGCACGATCCCCCGCCAACTCCAGGCCTTCTTCCCGGCCGGGCTGTCCGTGACGGGCGTGGAAATCGATCCGGGCGTGCTCGATGTCGGCCGGAGCCACTTCGGACTGCCCTCCGAAGGAGACTGGCTGCGCGCCGTCGTGGGGGACGGGAGGGTCTGCCTGAACGGACTCCCGCGCCAACCGACGTTCGAACTGGTCATCCTGGACGCCTTCGCCCAGGAGGTATACATCCCCTTCCACCTCGCCACGCGGGAGGCCTTCACCGAAGTCCGGGATCGCCTGCGCCCGGGAGGGATCGTCGCCCTGAACTCCGCGGGCTACCGGCCGGACGAGGAGCTCCTGACGGTTCTCGCATCCACCATGGCCGATGTGTTCGGACGCGTGTACCGGGTGGCGGTCCAGGGCTATCCGAACTACATGCTCTACGCGGTCCGGGACGGGGCGCCCGCCTTCGCTCGCCTGGCCCGGCCCACGGGGCTCCCGGCCACGCCGGACGGGCGGAAACTCCGGGACCTCGCCGCCTACGTGGCGGCCTCCACGACCGTCGCGGCGACGGGCGGGCTGATCCTCACGGACGACTACGCCCCGGTGGAGCGGATGACCGACTCGGCATTCCGGCGGGAAAGCCACGCGGCGATGGGGCGCTAGGATGCGCAACGGGGCCCTGCTGGCGGCGCTCGGGCTTCTCCTCACGGCGAGCGCGGCGCTCGCCGACGAGGTCGCCGACGGCCTTTCGGCGGCCCGGCGCTCCCTCGATGCCGGCCGGCCTCGGGAAGCACTGGCCGCCGTCCGGGAACTCGTCGCAAGATACCCCGGAGACGACCGGCCCGTGCCGTTGCTCGCGTTCCTGCTGGTCGATTCGCCGACCGGGCCGGGCGAGTCCATCGATCTCCTCGCGGGCTATCTGGGGCGACAACCCGGAGATGCCTACGCCCTCGAACTGCTGGAAGTCTGCGCCGAGCGTGCCCTGTCCGAGGGGGATCCGGAACTGGGGCGCCTCGCCGCGAAGATCCTCCTTCACGAGCGGGGCGAGCGGAAGGAAGACCTCTACCTGTGGGCGGAAGCTTCCTTCCGGATGGGGCAGATGGGTTCGGTGGAGGAGGCCACGCGGCGCCTGATCGGATCCTCCCCGTCCTACGAACCGCCCTACTGGCTGCTCGCCAAGGCGCTGGAGGAGGCGGGTCGTCTGGAGGAGGCCGTCGCGGTGTACCGTGACCTCCTGAGGGAGCAGTCGGGCAACGTCCGGGCCCGGTTGACCCGGGCGGGCCTCCTTCTCTGGTCCCTCCGGCGCTACGACGCCGCCGAGGAGGAGTACCTCTCCGCGCTGGAAATGTGCGAGCCGGGTTCCTCCCTGCGCGACGAGGTCGAGGCCGGGCTCCGCTCCCTGCGCGAGGAGCGCGAGAGGAGCCGCCGCCTTCGATCGCAGAGCGCGCTGATCGACCGGATGCTCCTCTTCGTGCTCCTCGGCTGGGCGGGCGTCGTTTCGTTCCTGCTCTGGAAGACCCGCCCCGCCAGCCGCCCGTCGGCGTAAGCCCTCATGCGCGCCGAGGCCCCTCGGCGGCGGGCTGTCATGAACGACCGGCAACCATGCCATTGACCGCGCGGGCCCGCCCCTCACCTCGGGCTGCGGGTGTGCCCGCGCGGTGAATCAGCGATCGCCTTCCCGCGATCGGGTACGTCGAAGGGCGCCCCGAAGGTCAGGTGAGGTCTGTCCCCTCGGCGACGGACTGCCAGCATTCAACGGCTTGGAAGGGAGACACCGGGCCAGGAAGCCCGCGAAATCCGGAAACCAGCAGCCTGTCGGGGCCAAGGACGATCTCTGCGGTGCGGCCCTTTACCCCGACAGGCTGCCGGGGGCGGTGGGTGTGGGGCGCCCCGGGGGGCGGCTTCCGGCATCGCGCGCCGCCACCACCTGTCGACCGCGTTGCGGGTCCCGAAAATGACCGGCGCCCCGCGGGGCGGGGCGCCGGGAAGTCGTCGGGATGTCGGGTCGGACTACAGGATGGTCAGGATCTCGTCCAGCGCCGGAACGCTGGCGCGGTAGTTGATATCCTTCGAAATCCGGTAGAGCACCCGGTAGTCGCTCCGATCGGAGATCTGCCCGAGGGACACGGCCACGAGCGCCCGGGTGAGATCCGGGTACACGCCGCCGACCTTCTCGGGCTCGAGGATCTTCAGCATCGGATCGAAGGCGCGCCGGTCGCCGATCTGGCCGAGGGCCAGGGCCACCGAGCCCAGCACGAACTGGCTGGCCTTCGGGTCGGTCAGGATCTCCACCAGCTTCTCGACGGCCTTGGAGTCGCCGAGGAGGCCCGCCGCGACCGCGGTCTCGACCCGCAGGTCACGGTCCTGGCGCTCTTCCAGCGCGGTGAGGATGGCATCGCGCGCCGCGTTGTCCCCGATGAGACCGAGGGCGACTGCGGCGTTCCCGCGCAGCTTCTTCTCCACGCCGCGGTCGGCGAGGATCGAAGTCAGGAGCTTGACCGTCTGGGCGTCCTTCTCGCCGACGAGACCGAGGGCGATGGCGTTCGCACCGAGGGCCGTCTTGTCACCCTTCATGGACTCGAGGTCCTTGCGGAGCACGTCCATGACCTGGTACTTGAGGTCCGCGGGCTTGGTGGACTCGGTGTCTCCCTGGAAGGCGAGAATGCCGAGGGCCAGGGCGGCGTACGGCCGCTCCAGCGTCTTCGAACCCTTGTCGAACTGGTCGAGGAGGATGGCGAGGGCGGCCTTGCGGACCGGATCCGTCGCGTTGTCCTGCCCGCCGATGCGCCCCACGGAGATGACGCCGAAGTTCTTCGCCGTGGTGTCGCCTTCGCCCTTGAGGAGGGCGGGGAACTTCTTCATGTACTCGAGCTGGACATCGGCCGGCGCCTTGGGGAGGATCTGCCCAAGGGCGATAAAGGCCGAACGCCGGGTCAGGTTGTCCTTCTTGCGGAGGACGGAGTCGATGGTCTTCAGCGCCGACGGGTCCTCGATCTTGCCGAGGGCCGCGATCACGTAGGCCTTCTCGAGGTCGCCGAACTTGTTCCGGCCATAGGCGCCGGACTCGTACCACGAAATGAGGTCAGGGACCTTCTTCGCGTCGCCGATGAGGCCGATCGACAGGAGGGCGCAGACCGGGACGTCCGGGGTGGACTCGCGACCGTCGAGGCAGCGCTCGAGAGCCGCGAACGTCTCCGGAGAGTTGTCCTTGAGGAGGCCCAGCGAGAGGGCCGCGAAGCAGCGGGCCCGCGGCTGGACACTGCGGTTGTCCACGAGGCCGATCAGGAAGTCACGGATCTCGGGGTTCTTGATCTGGAGGATGCCGAGCGCCAGGATCGCCGACTCCTGAACGAGACGGTCCTCGCCGGAGCCGTGCTTGGCCACGTCGAAGAAGTCCTTCACGTACGCGAGACCGCCGCCGCAGCGGGAGAGGGCGATGATCGCTCCACCGCGGATGTCCGGGTGGATGTCCTTGAAGGAGATGATCTTCTGCAGTGCGGGAACGATCTTCTCCTCGATCTCCTTCTCCGTGGGCGCCTGGGTCTCATTCCGGTTGCGGCTGCCGGCGCGGCCGAAAGCGTGCGCCGACGTCTTGGTCGATTCCTTGCGCTCCATGGCCTTGATGGCGGCCTTGAGGTTCAGGAACTCGTCCTTGTTGTAGTTCCACCAGAAGAGCCAGTTCTCGTAGCTCATCTGCTGGGGCGGGGCGACGCGACCACGCTCGGTGGCCGTACCCGCGGTGGGCTGGGGGCCGCCGGGAGGCGGCGCCGCGCCGCCGGGGCGGGGCCCCTCGGGGGGAGGCGTCTCTCCGCCGACGCCGCCGGGAGGTGTGCCGGTACCCGGCCCCTCGCCGGGAGTCGACGAACCCGGGTTCTCCGGGGGAGGCTGGGGGTCCTTCGGGTCACGCGAGCCGGGGGGGACCTCTCCCGCCGGACCGCGGTACTGACCGCCGTGGGCGCTCGCCGGGTTGTGCTGGGCCTGGTAGACCCACAGCATGCTCAACGCGGCCAGCAGGAACAGGAGCTTCTTCATCTCTGGATACCTCCTGAGATCGATCGCGCGCTCTGCATCGGCCGGACTGCCCGGCCGTGGGGGACATAAGCAAGAGTGATGCCAGAATGGACACTGGAGAGCGATTGCATAACATCTGTTGTAACAATGCCTTGCGACCTCCGGCCTCCGTCGCCCCCGTCGGATCCCATTTCGGGGTTACAGACCAGTAACCGGGTTACCGGGAAGTAACGGCTAGCAGCCCGTCGGCGTAAGCCTCCGCGCTGGTGGAAGCCCCTCGGCGACGGGCTGCCAGGCGGCCGGAGCCGGAGCGAGAGCCGTCACGCCGAAGGACCGTCCACCGGCGGGAGGTGCCGGCGCAGCCAGTCGGCCGCCTCGCGCGCGCAGCGCTCGCAGTAGCCCGCCCGGCGGACCAGGTTCCCGACGGTCCGATCGGCCCGGGCCCGGGCCTCGGCGGAGAGCGCCCGCTCGTCGGACGAGCCGGAAGCCACGATTTCCAGAAGGTGGCTCTCGACTTCCGCGCGGCGTCCGGAGAAGAAGTCCCGCTTGACGGCCCCGAGCAGGTCGGGGAAGAGAGTCCGGAAGTCGGGCCGGACGTTGGGATGATCGAGCGCGAACGCGCCGATCCGCGCCACCAGGTCGCGGCGGAAGTCCGCGGGGTGTCCGGCGCCGCGGATGAGTTCCTCGACGGCGGACATCATCTTCTCCGAGGGCGGTTCGGACGCGCCGGTGTGCACGTTGCGGACCCTCTCTCCGCGCACGAAGGCGATGACGTGGGAGAGATACTCGTCGAACCGGCGGTCATACTCCTCCTCCCGAATGAGGTCCATGGCATCCTGGATCTCGAGCAGGACGAGCTCCGAGTAGCGCCGGGATACGGAGGAGATGAAACTCCGGGCGTCGTGGTAGCCGCTCCGCGGCTCGATGTTCAGGAACTCGTAGAGGCTGCGGTCCCGCACCAGGTCCTCGATGCGCGGGAGGATGCGCGCCACCGTGAGACAGGTGCCGGGCGAGTCGAAAAGCGCCTGAGAGAGCACCATCCGCATCTCCCGCGGACTGGCGCCGAACCGCCCCTCGTAGACGAGGTGGTCCTCATGCTGCCGCCGCAGGGCCCGGGCGCCGGCCCGGAGGTTCTTGCGGTCGTCCCGGCCGAGGCGCGCCGGAACCTCGCCGCGGTCGTAGAGCAGGGCCTTTTCCAGCGGCGTCAAGGACCGCGCCACCTCCGCGAGCGGAGGCTCGAGGTCCCGCGGTTCGGGCGGCAGGAGCCGGGTGAGCACCGCCCACAGCCCCGCCGTCTCCAGCGCGTGCGGGGCGACGTGCGTCTTGCGCAGGGCCGGCGCGAGCATGTCGCGGTACAGTTCCGCCTCCCTCGTGAATCTCAGGATGTAGGGGACGGGGACCAGCTCCATGCGCCCCTTGAAGGCGCCCCATTCCGGCGTGCTCTTGAAGGCGTCGAGCTGGAGATCGTTCGTGGTGGCGAGCATCACGACATTGAGGTAGAAGTTCGTGTTGGCGAGGTTCACCGTGCCCTTCTCGGCCGCTCCGAGCAGGTACTTGTTGAAGTCGGGAGGCCTCTTCAGCAGGTCGCCGAACTCGACGGCCCCGCCGTTGGCGGCCACCAGGTCTCCGTAGGCCTCGAAGAGCTTCAGGTTCTGGAGGACGGGCGGCAGGTTCTGGGCCGAGAAGTCCGCCGTGACCTGCTGTTCGAGAGCGTCGACGCTCCCCACCGGGTGGATCGTGAGCGCCGCCTGGCGGTACCGCTGCGAGACGAAGTACCGTTCGACCTGCACGTGCCGGATCACCTGGCGCCAGTCGCCCTGGTAACCGGCGAGCAGCCCCTCGTAGATGCCGCGACACTTCTGGCAGAGCTCCCCCCGGAGCACGTGCCGGAACGAGCGGCCACGGTCCTCCGGATGGAGGGACAGGGCCTCTTCGAGCGCCCGCTCCCGGTCGGGTCCGGGAAGCAGGAACAGAGGGTGGTCCTTCATCTCGCACACGAGGCGCGCCGACACCTCCTCGCCGGGCAGATGGGCGAAGGAGTCCGGCTCCGAGCCTCCGGAGGAGCCGCCGAACCCGAGCCGATCCCCGGGGCCGCCGCTGCGCGGAAAGACCCACGCGAACCGGTAGAGGACGCCCTCCGGGAGCCGCGAGTAGGCCTCCAGCGCATGGAAGATGGCCTCCACGAGCACGGACTTCCCGGAACCGTTCGGCCCGTGGAGGACGATCATCTTCTCCGAGCGTCCGGCCTCGGCGGCGGAGCGCACGAGGCGGCAGACGCGCTCCTGCACGGCTTCCTGGCCATGGACGCGGCCCTCGCCGCCCGCGAACGCCTGGTCGAAGAGGAGGAAACGCGGAGGATCGTCGGTGCCAGCCTCCGCCGGACGCACCCCGAAGTGCTCGAACACGTCCGCCACGTACTGGGCCGCGGATCGCGCGTGCCGGTAGGGCGCGCCGGCGAACAGCTCGATCCACTCGGCAAAGGTGAGGAGTCGGCGCTCGGCGGCGAAGTCGGCCTTCTGCCGCTCGGCCACGGAAGCGAGGATGTCGTCGGATGGCATGGGAGCATTGTAGCGACAGGGTGCGGAAAGGCCATCCGGGACGGGGGGACCGGAGGCCGGGAAGCGCGTTTCGCGTGCCCCACCTCGCCAATGCAACATAAGACACATTATCAGACTCTATCGGCGGGGCCGATAGAGTCTGATAATGTGGTGGGTGGGAGGCGGTGCGATCGCCGGATCGTTCGGAAGACCGGGATCCCGGGATCGCTCTCTACCTGCCGTCCGACGCGGTCGGCGCTCACTCGCCGGCCGGGATGCCTCGGCGGTCGCGCATGCGGTCGAGCAGGCGTCGCTCGAACTCCGTCAGGCGGCTGCGTTCCGCCCGCCGGGCGAGATCTCCGTAGGTCTCCTCGGAAGGCGTGCCGGCGGCCGGCGGTTCCGGCTCCGGTTCCGAGAGCACGTCCTTCAGGATCATCGCGTGGACGAGCTGGCCGTCGAGGGCCAGCGTCCGGCCGGTCAGGTCGTCCCGCCGGAAGGCGAATTCCCGGCCGAGGCCGGTGACCTTCTCCTCGCGGTGCGATGCGCCGAGGGGCCGCCGGAGGATCCGTGTGAGGTCCTCGCGGGCCCGTTCCGGGTCGCGGGCCGCGGGAAACGGCGCGTTGAGAAGTCCGTAGGAGACTTCGTAGGCGGCGGCTTCGAAGGCCGCGCTCGCGAGGAGCGCCGGCCAGAAGACGCGGAAGTCGGCGTTCCGCCCGAAGAGGTCGACGCTGAGGAACCGGTCCCCGACATAGATGGCCGCGCCCACGGCGCGCCCGTCGGCCTCGCCGGGCACGCCGGCGAAGTACGGCAGGTACTCCTGCATCTTCTCCGCGATGGGTCCGAGGCGGTAGAGCGTCGCGATCGGCTGGCGGTCCGGCCGGATGCCCGAAAGGGCATGGACCTCCTCGAGGAAACCGTCCACGGCCGCCAGCGAGCCGCCACCGAGACCGAGGACCCGGAGCAGGTGCGGCACGACGAGGGCCTCCGGCTCCAGGATCCTGCCGCGGTCCGCGGGCTTGCGGGCCTCCCGGTCGGCGGGATAGACGCGGGCGAGGATCCGCGACGCCGGCCCCACGAGATGCGAGCCGGGCACGAAACGGTCGCGGGCGCCACCGGATAGGATGGTGCCGGCCAGTACGAGTACGGGCTCCGTGGACCAGTTCAGGAACTCGATGGTCGACCGCCCCTCGGACTTCGCGGGTTCGGCGGGATTGAAGAGGTCGGCCCCGGCGGATGCGGCCGCGGAGGCGAGGGGCCGGGCATTCTCGGGGTCCGCGGCGGGAGCCAGGAGCGGCACGACGAGCAGGGCCCGATACTCCCGGCCCCGGGCGATCTCCGTCCCGGCGAGGCTTGCATGGATCGGGTTGTCGGGCGGCGGCTTGGCCTCACTGCCGCGGGTCAGGACCAGCAGGAGCGCGAGGCACGCTCCACGTACGAGACGCTCCATCGGTACCTCCTCGCCGATTATAACGGCGGCGGGAGGTCGCGTGCGGATCGGCGGCTGAAAGGCGAGAACAGGTACGCGCGCTCGGCGGGCTTCAGCGCCCCGGTGACCACGAGAAGCACGAACGCGATCGGGAAGTAGGCCGCGGCGGAAAGCCCGAGGCCGAGGACCCGCGGCAGGTCGAGGGCCCGAAGCGGCAGCAGGACCACCGCCGCGGCTCCCGCCGCGATGAGAACACGGGCGAGTCCTCCCCCGGCGACGAGGTTCTGGACCGGAGTCCGCTGGAGTCGGGCGCAGAGGGGCAGTCCCACGAGCCAGAAGGCCACGAAGTGCGCGACCAGCATGGAGGCCGCGGGCCCCCACGGCCGTTCCGGTGAAAGGAGGAGGAGGGACAGCGGCAGGTGGATGGCGAGCAGCAGCGCCCCGCACAGGAGGGCCGCCCGCGCGTGACCGGACGTCTCGAGGAGGGTCTGGGACCACACGACACGCAGCGGGATGAGGCCCAGATAGAGTCGGAACACGACGGCGGAGCCGGCGTAGGGCTCTCCGTAGAGGAGCACGATGAAGTCCCGGGCGGTGAACAGGAAGAACACGAAGAAGGGAAGGCTCGCGGCGGCGATGAGGCGCGACGCCTCCCGGAACAGGGACTGGTAGGCGGCGCGGTCGCCCTCCGCGTGGCGCCGCACGAGGTCGGGAGTGATCGCGGAGAGCGCGAGGAACGCGATCGAGGAGAAGAGCGGAACCTCCATGGCTCCGCGCTGGTAGACGGCGTAGCCGGCCAGGGTGATCCCGAACCAGGCCACGAGCTTGTCGAGGTGCTGGGCGACCTGGGCCAGCCCGCCCCCGAGCCCCACCGGGAGCGCGTAGGCGGCGTGCTCGCGGAGGGTCGGGAGGGGCCGGCCATCGGCCGTCCGTGGGGCCCGCAGGCAGACGACGACCAGTACGGCGGCCTGCGCCGCGTAACAGGCCAGCAGGCCGAGGAGCACGTCCGGCAGTGGCCGGCGGAGCCCCACCGGGATGAGGATCGCGACGAGGATCACGGCCCCGAAGGCGGCCTGCAGGGCCGCGAGCCGCCGGGTCCGGCCGAGGCTCACGAGGACCGGTTCGAGCAGGCGGTCGGAGAAGGCCACGGCGAGGATGGCCGCCGTCACGAGGGGCAGGACGCCGCGCCGGTCCACGACGGGAAGGCTGGCGGCACAGAGGCCCCCCGCGCCGACGCACAGGAGGAGCGTGCGCATCAGGAACGCGCGCGGCCTCGAAACCCGGGGCAGGAACCAGTAGACGGCCTTCCCGATGCCCAGCGTGAGGAGGGGTGGCAGGAACGAGGCGAACCAGGTCACCGCCTGGTACGCGCCATACTCCTCGGCCGAGGCGAAGTAGCGGGACAGGACCACCCCGAGGACGAAGAGCGAGAAGAGACCCGGCAGGCGCGCCGCCGAAAGGAGGAGCGCGTCGCCCGGCCGCCGGGAGAGGCCGGCCGCCGGGCCCGGGCGTTCAGGAGGAGCCGTTTCGCTTCTCCTCGCCCGAGGGGACCAGGCTGCGCCGGAGCGTCCGTTTCACCTTGAGGGCGTCGAGGAACCGGTCGGCGATCAGTTCCTGCTTGCGGGTCCGCTCCTCGTCGCTGGCATCCGCGAGGGGAACTTGCCCGCCGGCCATCGCCGCGTGCCCGCCGCACGAGCCGAGGCCCGAAAGCGCGACCACGATGGCCTCACCGGCGGAGAGGTTCTCGTCCGATGCCCGCACCGACACGTAGAGAGTCTCCCCGACGCTCCCGGTAACGAAGGTCCAGCGGGCGCCCTCCAGGCGGAGCAGGAAGTCCGCCATCTCCGCGACCATGTCCGGCACCTCCATCTCCCCGAGATGGGAGACGACGACGGTGTCGTAGACGACCGCGCTGCCGATCGCCTTGGCGAACTCCCGGAAGTAGTTCTCCGGAACGCGCTCGCTCTCGATCCTGGACATGAGCCGCTTGTTTGCCAGGGGGTAGAGGTGCGTGTAGACGGCGATGTCGGCCTCGCAGGCCTCGCGTCCGAGGTCCTGGGTCTCCGTCTTGATCCCGAAGACGAGGGCCGTCGCCACCTCCTCCGGGATCGGGACGCGGTTTTGCGTGAGCAGCTCCCCCACGATGGTCGCCGAAGCCCCGTATCCCTCCTCGAGCACCGCGAACTCCACCGCCGCGGGAATGGACCCCGCACGAGGCGGGTGGTGGTCGATGACGATCTGCGGCACGACGTCGCCGGGCATCGGGTTGTAGCCGAAACCTGGCTGGGTGTCGACCATGGCGATGAGGTCGAACTCCCGGTAATCGACGCGCTCGCCGGGGATCATCCTCACCTTCAGGTAGCGGAGCATGGCGCGGTTCTCCGCCCGCCCCACGATGCCCCCGAAGGCGATCCGGGCCGGCCGGCCCGTGTACCTCTGGAACAGGTAGCGCAGCCCCACCGCACTGCCGATGGCGTCCGGATCCGGGTTGTTGTGCGTCTGGACCAGGAGCTTCTTCCGCCCCCGGAAGACCTGGAGCAGCTTGAGGAACCTCTCTGTCGCGACTGGCGCCATGGTCCCCCGGTCAGCCGGCAAGGCCGTCGATGTACTTCTCCGCCGCCACCGCCGCGGTGGTTCCGTCCCCCACGGCGTTCGTCACCTGGCGGCAGAGCTGCTCGCGGACGTCTCCCACCGCGTAGATGCCCGGCACGTTCGTCCGCATCCACGAGTCGGTGATCACGTAGCCGCCCTCGCTCTTCTCGACCTCCGGCGGCAGCATCCCGGTGTTCGGCCGAAATCCGATCAGCGGGAAGACCGCCCCCGCCGCGAGGACGGTCTCTTCGTCGCTCGCGAGGTTCCTGAGTCTCACGCCTTCCACCCGGTCCTGGCCCAGGATCTCGGTGACCACCGTGGACCGGTGGACCTGCAGCTTCCCGTTCCCGAAAGCGTGGTCCTGCGCCACCTTCGATGCCCGGAAGTCCTCCCGGCGATGGACGAGGTGCACGACGGTCGCGAATTTCGTGAGGAACGCACCTTCCTCGACGGCCTGATCGCCTCCTCCGACCACCACGATCACCTGGTCCCGGAAGAAGGCCCCGTCACAGAGCGCGCAGTACGAGACGCCCCGGTTCTGGAGGCGGTCCTCGCCCGGCACGCCCAGCTTCCTCGGAGTTCCGCCCGGCGAAGCGATCACGGCACCCGCCGTCAGGCTCCGGCCGTCCGCGAGTTCGAGGGTGATCCGGTGTCCCGCGTCGGGCGGCGAGATCCGGAGCACCTCGGTGAAATCGATTTCCAGTCCGAATTTCCGGGCGTGGTTCGCCATCCGCTCCGCGAGCTCATAGCCGCCGATCCGCTCGAACCCGGGGTAGTCCTCCACCCGGTCGGTATTGGCGATCTGACCGCCGATGCCCTGCTTCTCGAAGCAGACCGCACGGAGCGCGGCACGGCCGGCGTAGAGCCCCGCCGTGAGACCGCCGGGGCCGGCGCCGATGATGGCGATGTCCAGATCGCGTTTCGTCATTCTTCGCTACCCCCGGAAGTTGCGCAGGAACTCGATGAGCAGGCGGACGCCGAATCCCGTGCCTCCCCGCCGCAGATAGTCGCGCTCCTTCTCCCGCCACGAGACGCCGGCGATGTCCAGGTGCGCCCAGGGCAGATCTCCGGTGAACTCGCGGAGCAGGCAGGCCGCGGTGATGGCGCCGGCCTCCTTTCCGCCGATGTTCTTCATGTCCGCGAAGGGGGAGCGGATCTGCTCCCGGTAGTCGGGGAAGAGCGGCAGGCGCCACAGGCGCTCGCCGGTCGCCTCCCCCGCTGCGACGAGCCTCGCCGCGAGGGTGTCGTCGGTCGAAAGGAGGCCGGCGCAGTGGATCCCCAGCGCCACCACGCAGGCACCGGTGAGCGTGGCGAGATCCACGATGGCGCTCGGCCGGAAAGTCGACGCCATGGCCAGCGCGTCCGCGAGGATCAGCCTCCCCTCGGCGTCGGTGTTCAGGACCTCGATGGTCTTCCCGTTCATCGTGCGAAGGACGTCCCCCGGGTGGTACGCCGAGCCCGAAGGCATGTTCTCCGTGAACGGTGCGATGCCCACCACCCGGAGCGGCAGCTTGAGAACGGCCACGGCTTTCATCGCCGCGAGGACCACGCACGCGCCGGCCTTGTCGTACTTCATGAGGTCCATGTTCTCGCCGGGTTTCAGCGAGATCCCGCCGGAGTCGAACGTGATGCCCTTACCGACGAGGCACACCGTGGGCAGGTCCGTCCGGCCGGCCTGGTGTTCGAGCACGACGAGCTTCGGAGGCTCGGCACTCCCTCGGGCCACGCCGAGGATCCCGCCCATCCCGCGCGTCTCCATGTCCGCGCGCTCCAGCACGGTCAGGGCGAGATCGTGGGCCGAGGCGATCTCCCGGGCGCGCTCCGCCATGTAGGAAGGCGTTGCCTCCCCGGCATGCGTATTCCCGAGATCCCTCGCCAGGGACGCGCACTCGGCGCCCAGTCGACCCACGGATACTCCCGCCTCGATCTCCGCGTGGCCGGTGTCGCCGTGTCCGACGAGGGCGATGGCGGTAACCGCCACGCGCCCGGGCTCCGGCGTGGAACGGTAGCGGGGGAATTCGTAAAGGGCGAGGCAGGCCGCCTCCACGATGGCCTGCGCCTGACGGGTGACCGGGATGGAGCCGGCCAGGGGCAGAGCGAAGGCGATCCTTCCGGTCCGCAATGCACGTCCAGCCACCGCCGCCTCTCCCGCGGCGCGGCGCAGCGCCTCCGGATCGAGGTCCGCCGCCTTTCCGAGTCCCACGAGCAGGATCCGCCCCGGACCGTGATCCCCGCCCGGCCGGTCCAGGACCCGGGTCTCCCTCGGCGACCCCCGGAACTCGCCGCTTGTGATCACCCTGCCCAGGAGGCCGGCGAACAGGGCGTCGAGACCGGCGAGCGGTGGGGGAACCGCCTCCGTCCCCTCCGCTGCGAAAAGGACCAGGACCGGCTCGTCGACGTCCTCCAGCCGGGAACGGCGGACATAGATCTCCATCGGGTCACTCCGTGCGTGCGCCCACTTCGGGACCGCGAAGGTATCACGGCGCACGGGGACCGGGAAAAAAGCCCTCCCCGCGCCACCACGCCGAGTCGACGCCCAGGCACCCTTCCGGCATGACGCCGAGGGGCCTCCAACCGCGCGGAGGCTCACCCCGACAGGCTGCTAGCCTGGCCCATCGGTCTTGCGATAGCCCAGCCCGCGGAGGATGTGCAGGATCTCCGACCACGTCGGGAACGGCTTGCTGTAGCGCTCCTTGTAGTCCGCGATCGCACGGATGAACTCCAACTCGTCGTCGGACATCGGGTACTCGTTGATCCGACGCTCGACCGCCCGGTGCTCGGTGATGTCGGAAGTCCGACGACCCGTCCCGGACCGGCGGTCGGTCCCGGCGCGCCGGTCCAGCCCGGATCTCCGGTCGGTTCCGGTCCGACGATCGGCTCCCGCCCGCCGATCCCTGGATTCGCGCCGTTCGCCGGCTTCCCGGTGGCCCTCTTCACTCATGGCGACACCTCCCCGTCCTCATCGGACCTTTCGGACTTCCGCCTTGACCGCGCCCCGAGCCCTCCCGCCCTGAGGATAGCGTCCCGCCCGTGCCGCTCGGCGATCCGGTCCATCGTCTCGTCGACGCACCGGGCCCGCCGGCGGTCATTGTCGAAGAGGCCGAGTTGCCGGCCGCGCAGGTCCTCGAGCGCGCCGAGTGTCACGCCGAGCAGTCGGACGAGCCGCGGCGGGACCCTGGCCGCGGCGAGGAAGAGCTCCTTCGCGGCGGAGAAGATCTCCGCCGTGCAATCGGTGGCCGACGCCAGCGTCCGTCGCACGGTATGCGTCTCGAACGGTGCATAGCGGAGCTTGACGGTCACCGTGCGGCCTTTCGAGCCGGCCTCCCTCGCACGGTGTGCCACCTCCTCCGAAATGCGCAGGAGCGCAGCGAGAAGCCGGTCCCGATCCCCGATGTCCGCATCGAACGTCGTCTCGTGGCCCACCTGCTTCCGCTCCGCTCCCGGCGAGACCGCGCGCGCATCCCGGCCCGATGCCAGCTCATGGAGCTGTCGGCCGTGCTCGCCGAAGCGCTCGGCGAGGTAGGCTTGTCCGACACGGGCCAGATCGCCGATCGTGGTCAGCCCGAGATGCCGGAGCTGGGCGGCGGTCACTTCTCCCACCCCCCAGAGGCGTTCCACGGCGAGAGGCGCGAGAAACGCCTCCACCTCCCCCTCCCGTACGACGACGAACCCGTTCGGCTTGCGCAGGTCCGAGGCGATCTTCGCCACGAACTTCACCGGAGCCGCCCCCACCGAGCAGCCGATTCCGATCTCCCCGGCGATCCGTCGCTGGATGTCCCGCCCGATCGCCGGCCCCGGGCCGAAGAGCCGCTCCGACCCTCGAACGTCGAGGAAGGCTTCGTCGAGGGAGAGCCCCTCCACCAGCGGAGTGTAGTCGCGAAAGATCGCGAAGACGTGAGCCGAGATCTCCGCGTAGCGGTCCATGCGGACCGGCAGGAAGACCCCCCCGGGACACAGGCGCCCAGCGTGCCGGAGCGGCATCGCCGAGTGCACTCCGAAGGCCCGCGCCTCGTACGACGCCGCCGAGACCACGCCGCGGGCGTCCGGCCGCCCGCCCACGATCACGGGCTGCCCGCGGAGTTCCGGCCGGTCGAGGACCTCCACGGAGGCGTAGAAGGCGTCCATGTCCACGTGCAGGATGCCGGGCTCCATCGTCTCCGAGCATACCACCCGCCCCCCCCGGCGTCCCGCGCTGCGGGGGATAACCTTGGGCCTCAGAGCGTGAGCAATAATCCCGCGCGGCCTCGTTGTCGGCCCCGGCGCGGCCGGAGAGGTGTTCGGTCGCCGGGACCGACGCCCGCGCCAGGGCCGACAACCCTTCGGGCCGGGGTGATCCACTTCGCGGCGCGTCGTCGCTCCTCGTCGCCGACCGACTCCGTAAGGTCGACTCCTCGTCGCCCCTAGCGCCACTCGCGGCTGACCCCGGCGCGGCTCGCGGGGGATTACTGCTCACGCTCTCAGGGGTCGGGAGCAGGATAAGGGACCGCGTGAACGACGGACTCGAACCGTTCTACCTGGAGTTGTCGTCCCTTCTCTCGGCGGGCATCGGGATCGCGGAGGCGCTTCGCATCCTCGCCGGGCGCGGGTCGGGGAACCCCTCCGCTCTCCTGCTTCCGGCGGTCGACGCGGGCGGCTCCCTCGCTGACGGGATGGACGCCCACCCGCACACGTTCCCCGCCAGCGACCGGACCCTGGTCCGCGCGGGAGAGGTCTCGGGCCGTCTGGACACCGTGGTCCGAAGGCTCGCCGAGGCCCGTGCGCGGACCCGCGTCCAGCGGGCCCGGTTCCGCTCCGCTCTGCTCTATCCGCTCTTCCTGCTCCACGCCGGGCTCTTCCTGCTGAACGTCCCGATCCTCTTCACCGGCGGTGCGGGGAGCTTCCTCTCCGGGCTGTTCTTCACTTTCGGCCCGCTGTACGCAGCGATCGCTCTCGGAGCCTACACCCACCGGCAACTGAG
The DNA here is from genome assembly GCA_025459285.1 of Planctomycetota bacterium. Lineage (GTDB taxonomy): Bacteria > Planctomycetota > JAJSAM01 > JAJSAM01 > JAJSAM01 > Prado167. The sequence continues at coordinate 16,546 of JALOQY010000022.1, forward strand.
GGATCGCGACAGGTATGTCGACGTCCTGCGGGTCCTCCCGGTGGCGGGCCCGCTCCTCTTGCGGGTCGCGCTCGCGAGGGCGTTCCGGACCGCGGCGGACCTCTACGAGGCGGGCCTTCCGGTCGACCGCGCGTTCATGGCCGCGGCGGAGGCGACCGGCCCCGGCGCCCTCGGTCCCGCGCTGCGGGCTGCCGCGGACTCCATGCGGTGCGGGCGGGGAATCCACCAGTCCCTCGCCGAAAACTCGTCACTGCCCGCGCCGATCCTCGCCTCCATCGATACGGGGGAGCGGACGGGACGGCTGTTCGAGGTCCTCTCGCGGGCCGCGGATCAGTGCGAGTGCGAGGCGGACACGGCACTGCGATTCGCGGCGAAGGCGGTCCCGTACGCCATCTACCTGCTCATCCTCGCGTTCTTCGCCGTGAAGATCCTGTCGTTCTGGGCCGGCTACTACGGTCGGATCTCGGAGCTCTGATCGCCAGCAGCCCGTCGGCGAGAGGCTTCCGCGCGCCTGAGGGCTTGCCGCGACGGGCTGTTAGCCCTGCAGTCGGTCAGCCCGGCCGGACACCGTGCGGCGAACCGTATCCGAGTCCTCGTGGTGGGTGGAGAACTCGATGAATTCCACGTCCGTGACCCCGGTGAACCGGTGCCAGGTACCCGGCGGGAGGTGGACCACGTCCCCCTTGCGGAGCGTACGCACGGCGACGTTCTCGGGATCGTCGCCGATTTCGAGGAGCATCTCCCCCGAGAGAACGTAGAACGTCTCGTCCTTGACGACGTGGTGGTGCAGGCTGCACCGGTAGCCCTGCCGGAGGAGCAGCCTCTTGCCGCAGTACTCGCGGTTCACGATCCACTGCTCTTCGCCCCACTCCTTCTTCACGACCTTCCCGATCGCATCCATCACCGGCCTCCCTCGCTTTTCTCGAGCGCGAGCCGCACGAGCTTCCGCAGGAGCTCCGGGAACGGGAGGCCCGCCGCGGCCGCGGCTTTGGGACAGAGAGAGGCGGCGGTCAGCCCGGGAAGCGTGTTGATCTCGAGGAACACCGGCGGTCCCCGCTGCGGCACGATGAAGTCCGTCCGGCTGATTCCGTCGCAGCGCAGCGCGAGGTGCGCCACGAGCGCCCCCTCCGTCACCCGCCGTATGACCTCCGGGTCGACCGGCGCGGGACACAGTTCCTCGACGCAGTCCGGATCGTACTTGGAGCGGAAATCGAAGAAGTCGCGTCCGAGCGGACGGATGAGGATCGGATGAAGCGCCTCGAGGTCGCCTCCGCGCGATGCGTTACCGATGACGGGGACCGAGAGCTCCCGGCCGCGGATGAACTTCTCCACCACCACACGCCCCCCCGGTCGCCCGAGGTGCTCGCGGAGGGCCCGCCGGAGCGCCGAGTCGGAACCGGCCAGCCGGACGCCGATCGACGAGCCGCCGCACGGATCCTTCACCACCGCCGGCAGGCCGATCTGCCGCTTCACGAGGGCGACGGCCTCCGTCGGCGGGATCCCGGAGAGCTCGAGGCCGGGAGCCACCCGCAGGCCGTGCGAGGAGAGGACTTCGCGAGCGCGAGCCTTGTCCATGCCGATCGCCGACGCGCACACCCCGGACCCCACATAGGGCAGGCCGGCGACGTCGAGGAAGCCCTGGATCGTGCCGTCCTCCCCCAGGCTGCCGTGGAGGCCGATGAAGACGACCGCCGTCCGTGCGGATTTGAGACGCAAAATCGCCCGTTCCGGCGCCTCGGGCCGCGCGTCACCCACCCGCCAGGTCCCGTCGGGAAGGATCTCCACGGCCCGGGCCTCGAACTCGTCCCGGGGCAGATGGTCCCGCACGGCACGGGCCGTATCGAGCGAGACGGTCCGCTCCGCGGAGACCCCTCCGCCGATCACGGCCACGCGGGTCTTCACTCCTGTCCTCCTCCCGCAACCCGTCCCACGTACTCTGCGAAGGTCTCGAGGTCGTAGGCCTCGAGCGGGCCGATCTCGAGGAGATCCGGGTCCTCCGGGGCCCGGAGCCCGAGCGTCGAGTACCAGCGCCGCGTCCGGGCGAGTATCGCGGCGCGCACCGTGACCGGGGAGTTCTCGCCTTCGGCGTTCTTGAGCGGGGCGAACTCCTCCTCCCGCGAGGTTTCGAGGGCGAGGAAGTTCCGGGCCTCGGGGATCGCGTCGAAGATGAACGTCTCGAACTTCAGCGCGGGGACGTGCACCGCCCGGCCCTCCTGGTCGATCCCCGGCACCGACTTCCGCGCGGCGTGCCAGGGCAGGGCCCACCCCTGCATCCGCTCGAGGAAAGTCCTGGTGAAGACGTGGGCCGCGATGTTGGCCCAGCCGAACCTCAGGTGCCCGTCCGAGTCCTCGGACCGCGCGAGTTCCTCCGGCAGTTCGGTGTACTCGAGAACTCCGGGCCGCCCGCCGAGAAGGACGACGACACCGGCCTTCTCCAGCGGATCGCGCTTTCGGACGACCTTGGCCGACATCTCCGACTCCCGCTCGACCTGGAACCCGAGGAAGACCGGATCGGCCGGGTTCACCAACGGGTTGTCGACCTGGAAATAGGAGAGGTACTCGACGCCGCGTTCCGCGAACCAGTCGAGGGCTCCCCCCCGTCCGAGGGCATCGATCACGCCCCCGTGGCCATTGGGGGACATGGCGATGCGCCCGGCGTCCTGAAGGACGATCCGCCCGGTTCCATCCATCGCGGGCAACATCTGCTGCCGCACGAAGCGGACCTGCCCCTCGAGACCGAACCATCCCTCGGCTTCGAAGAGTTCCTCCGTCGCGCGGTCGTTGGCGTCGGAGGTCATGATGGCCCACGGTATCGCGTGGCCGTAACGGAGGGACGTGGCCTGCACCTTTTCCGCGTGCCACCGGAAGAGGGACTTGCCGGACACCGGTCCCACCGCGCGGGCCCCTTTCGGCGGCCCGAAGCCGAGTCGCGTGGCCTGCCCTCCGGCGACCGTGACGAACCCCACTACCCCCCGGCCCAGCGCATCCTGCCCCGCGGCACGGGCCCTCCCGCGGCCCGCGTCATCCGCTCCGATCACGGGGAACGGAGCGATTTCCGGGTTCGCCAGACGTCCCGCGTCAGCCTCGCGGAAGAGTCTCGTTACGAGGGCCAGATCCACGGTGCCCGCCTGCCGGGCCAACTCCGCGCGACGCGCCTCGTCGAGCTCGCTCCAGAACGCGAAGACATGCTCCTGCCCGGCGTCGCGGAAGGCCGCCAGCAGCTCCGGCTCCGGTTGCGGCGGGCCCGCGGAGGACATGGCTCCCCCTATGCGGTCAGCCTTCCGACGACGAGCGACGCGTTGTGCCCGCCGAACCCGAGCGAATTGGAGAGGGCGTTCTCCACCTGCACCTCCCGTGCGACATTCGGCACGAAGTCGAGGTCGCACTCCGGATCGGGGAACTCGTAGTTGATCGTCGGGTGGATGACGCCCTCGTGGATCGAGAGCGCCGTGAAGATCATCTCCACCGCGCCGGCTCCCCCGAGGAGGTGCCCCACCATCGACTTCGACGACGAGACCATGAGGCGACGAGCATGGGCGCCGAAGATCCGGTGGATCGCCTGGGTCTCGAGCTTGTCGTTGAAGGGGGTCGACGTCCCGTGGGCGTTGATGTACTGGATCGATTCCGGCGCGAGCCGGGCATCGGCGAGCGCCAGGTTCATGGCACGTGCCGCACCCTCGCCCTCGGGTGCCGGTTGCACGATGTTGAAGGCGTCGGCGGTCTGTCCGAACCCCTTCACCTCGGCATAGATCCGGGCGCCCCGGCGCTTCGCGTGTTCGAGTTCCTCGAACATGAGGATCCCGCCGCCTTCTCCGAGGACGAAGCCGTCCCGTTTCGCGTCGAACGGCCGCGAGGCCCTCTCGGGCTCGGAGTTGAAGGACGTGGAGAGGGCCTTCAGCGAGCAGAAGCCGGCCACGCAGAGCTTCGTGATGACCGCCTCCGAGCCGCCGGTGAGCGCGAAATCGAGTTCGCCGGCACGGATGAGGCGGAAGGTCATCCCGAGAGCGTGCGCGGAGGACGCGCAGGCCGAGGCCGTGGCGAAGTTCGCGCCCTTGAGGCCGTGCAGGATCGACACCTGACCGGAGGCGGCGTTCATCATGATCTTGGGAACGAAGTAGGGGCTGACGCGCCGTGGCCCCTTCTCCTGCAGCACGAGGTGCTGTTCCTCGATCGTCTGGAGTCCGCCGATCCCCGAACCGATGATGACGCCCCCGCGTTCCGGATCCGACTTCTCGATCTCCAGTCCGGAGTCGCCGATCGCCTCCTTGGCGGCGACGAGAGCGTAGAGGATGAAGCGGTCGAACCGCTTCACCTCATGGGCTTCGACGGCCACTGTCGGGTCGAATCCCTTGAGTTCGGCCGCCACCTGGGATGGCAGTTCCGAGGGGTCGAAGGCGCTGAGGCGCGCGACCCCGCTGCGCCCGGCCTTCAGGGACGCCCAGGTGTCCCTGACGTTGAGGCCGCACGCGGTGACCGCGCCGAGACCGGTGATGACGACTCGTCGCATGGTGCTCGCGGTGTTCTAGGTGTGCTCTTCGATGTACCGGATGGCATCTCCGACGGTCTGGATCTTCTCCGCATCCTCGTCGGGGATGTTGATGTCGAACTCGTCCTCGAATTCCATGACCAGTTCGACGGTATCGAGCGAATCGGCGCCGAGGTCGTTGATGAAGGAGGTCTCCTCCGTCACCTTCTCCTTGCTCGCGCCCATCTGCTCGCAGACGATGTCGATCACACGCTCACGGATTGCAGACACGCCATTCCTCCCGAACCAGATGGTTCCGGACCAAGCCCGAAGTTCGAGGGTTTTACCCGATACCCCGGGGACTGTCAATCAACTCCCACATGCCTCCCGCCCGCAAGTCGGGAGGAGGCAACGGTCTCAGATGAACATTCCTCCGTCCACGACGAAGACCTGCCCGGTGATGTAGGCCGCGGCGTCTCCGGCCAGGAACAGCACGGTTCCCGCCACGTCTTCCGGCTCGCCGAGCCGGCCCAGCGGGATGCCATCGAGCATCCGCGTCTTCACCTCGTCGGGCAGCTTGTCGGTCATCGCCGTGCGGATGAAACCCGGGGCCACGGCGTTCACGGTGATGTTGCGGGACGCCAGTTCGCGCGCCGCCGCCTTGGTGAGCGCGATCACCGCGCCCTTGCTGGCGGCGTAGTTGGCCTGCCCGGCGTTTCCGTGCAGACCGATCACGCTCG
>JALOQY010000270.1 GCA_025459285.1 Planctomycetota bacterium
CGGCCATCGACGAGGACCCGACCCGCAACGGGGCGCGCGATCCCGTTCAGGAGGCGGAGGAGCGTCGTCTTGCCGGCCCCGCTCGGCCCCACGAGGGCGACCCGCTCCCCCGGCGCGACGGCGAGGCTCACCCCGTCGAGGGCGGCGTGCGGTCCGTACCGGACGGCGACCTCCTCCAGGCGAAACCCGGCGCCGGTCACTGCCATGCGGTCAGCGCAGCATCCCGAGTTTCTCCGCCACGGTCCGGATGCCGTCGAAGTCGCCGGCGGAGGCGGGGATCATCCGGCGACGGCCGAAAGCGGCGAGGAGCGCGGGGTCGTCCATCGCGAGCAGCGCCTCCTTCAGCCGCGCCGTCGTGCCCGCCCCGAAGAGCTTCTCGAGATCGGGATGCGCGACCATGTGGTAGTCGGCGAAGGTCGGCGTCTTCCAGATGACTCGCACGACCTCCGGGTCGAGCTTCCCCTCCTTCACGCGGCGGTCGTAGACCTCGTAGTTCAGCACGCCGGCCTCGACCTGTCCACCCGCGACGAGTTCGGCGGTCTTGTCGTGGCTGCCGGAGAAGCCGGGGGGCGAGGTGAAGAACTGCTCCGCGGTCTTCCCGGTGCGTTCGAGGATGAACGCCTCCGGCATCAGGCGGCCGGAGGTGCTGCTGTTGCTGCCGAAGGTGAACCGCTTCCCGGCGAGCCCGAGGGGGAACGCCTCGGAGGGTTCGAGGCCCGCGTCGCGGTGGGCGATGAAGAGCGAGTAGAAGGCGCGGTCCTCCTCCCCCATGACGAGCGGCTCGGCGCCGGCCACGGCGGCGCAGGCCTGCACGCCGGTGAGCCCGCCGAACCACGCCAGGAGCACGTCGCCGTTTCGGAACATCTCCACGGAGGCCTGGTAGTCGCGGGAGGGGACGTACGCGACGGGATGGCCGATCCGCTTCGCGAGGTACTCCGCCACCGGGGCGAACTTCCGCGTGAGCTCGGTGGTGTTCTGGTCGGGGATGGCGGTGAACCGGATCTCCCGGGGCGCCCCCTCTCCCCCGCAGGCGGCGAGGGAAAGTGCCAGGAGGGCTGCCAGCAGGACACGGCGCATCGGCCTTGCTCCTAAAAGTAAAAGCGTCTCATTCTCTACTCCAGCCGCCAAGAAGCTCGGCGTCAGAAAACCGGGAAGATTGACCCTGGGTCATTCTTCCCGGATTCTCGGCGGTGAGGCTTTCGGAGCGGCGGGGCTTCGCTAGAATGCCCGACCTCCCGCCCGCGGAGAGCGGAGCGCGCCCCGGGCCGGAGGAAAGGACAGAGCCGGGATGCTGGTGATCCGCCGGGAGCAGATGGAGGCCTTCGGACTGCTCGGTTCCACCGAGTACAAGGACTTCATGGCGGCCCACCTGACGGAGCACTTCCCGGTGCACGCCGAGGTCTGGAGCCCGGAGACCATGCTGGCGGTCATCGAGGAGGGGGCGGCCGCCGCGCGCGGACACCGGCTCTCGCGCGGCCGCGAGCTGTGCCTCTACACCGACTTCCGCGTGATTCTCGGCGCCGGGTTCGACACGGACCCCCAGCTCCCCTTCGCCGGCAGGATCCTCGCGGACGCCTCGATCAGATCCCCCGGCGAGCGGCTCGATCGGCTCTACGACGCCGTCCGGAACTGGCTCGACGCGGTCGTGGGGCGGGGGCAGGTCTTCCCGCTCCGTCCCCTGAGCGGCCTCGCCGACTTCCCCCTGAGCCGGCTGGAGACCAACCTGTCCGCCGGGATCACGAAGGGCATCCTCGGTGAGTTCCGCGAGATCTGGCCTCAGAAACACCGTCAGGCCGGCGAGGCGGCGCTCCGGGAGATGGTGGACCGGGGCATCGAGGAAGCGGCCGGCCACGGCTTCACCGAACCCCGGGCCGCCGGCTGGTGGCTGATCCTGCGGTACATGCTCGGCCACCGGTGCGCCGGGGACCCCCAGTACCCCTGGCTCTCCGGGACCCTGTCCGACCCCGGGCCGAAGACGCCGGACCAGCGGTTCCGCCTCCTCCACTCGAAGTCGAAGGCCGCGCTGGCGGACGTCCTCCGCATCGCCACGTAGCGCCTCGAAGGAATTGACCATGTCCAAAGGCGACAAGCCCTGCACGCCACCCCCGAAGAGCCCGAGCCCTCCGCCACCGGACCCGAAGACGCCCGTGGAGGAATGTCCGCTCAAGAAGCTGAAACACAAGCTCGTCGAACTCGTCGAGGTCACCACCTACAAGGGCACCCTGTACCAGGTGAAGGGTGGTGCGGGGGAATCGGCGAAGATCGACAAGAAGGCGGAGCGCGTCGTGAAGGACGGCGTATGCCGGCAGTACGTGAACATCGACCCCGCACTCGATGACGGCCCCCACCCGGACTACGGCCGCTCCCTCACCTTCCGGGCCCGTGTAGCCTGGGAGGACGAGAGCGCCACCGAGAGTCTCGCCGGGAAGGAGGTGTGGTTCCGGTTCAAACGGCACGAGACCTCCGGCGACGGCCGGCCCTCCGAGGTCAAGTCGCCGGAGAAGGAGGAGTTCACCGGCGGCGGGAACCCCCTGAAGACCACCGCCGACGCCGAAGGATGGGCCACCGTCACCCTGAAGCTCTCGCAGTACGCCGGGGACCAGTTCACGGTCAGCGCGGGACTCGCGGAGGCGGCCGCCGAGTTCCCGACGAAGAAGTACGTCGTGTGGCGGAAGTACTGGTACCAGATGACGAAGTCGGACGGGGTGAGGACGCCGGACCTGGGGACCTCCGTCTCCGCCTGGAAAGAGCACTTCACGGAGATGGTCGAGGCCAACACCAAGGCCTACAAAAAGACCGACGACGGGCTGAAGGAGCCCGCGGTGAAGAACGTGACCTGGATCCCGAGATACAAGGTGGACGCCTCCGAGTCCACCGACGAGGTGATCGTCATCGGGAACCACAACAAGCAGAAGTTCTTCGATCTCTTCGTGGCGGAGGCGAAGACCCGCCCTCTGAAGTTGAACCTCATTCCCTGCAACTTCCAGTGCGACTACAGCAACACCTTCAAGGACATCGGCACGGTGCAGGTGAAGACGACGGACAAGACCTCGGAGGCGGACACCTACTACGTGACCGTCGCCACGAACACCCGGCACATCCTCTGCGACCCCCCGCTCAACCCCGGCGTGGACCGCATGATCGTCTCGGCCACATACGGCCACAAGGACGGCAGCGGCGTCTACGCCGCGGACGGGAACATCCCCCTCGCCAACATCACGATCGACGAGAAACGGCCGGGGACCGGCTCCATCAAGCTGAAGCGGCCCGGCACGATGCCGGAGCCCACGGTGGCCAAGCCCGCCTGGATCCGGGTGGAGTACATCTACTGCCGGTCCTACCTCGGCGAGAGCAAGGTGAACCACGTCCTCGCGGTGGTGCGCCCGTGGTCGGCCTCCGGCCAGGGCAGCCCGATCGATTTCAACGACACGGTCACCCACGAGATCGGCCACGCCTTCAACCAGACGCCGCGCCGGACGACACAGCCGACCTCGCTCGGCAACCACCCGACGCAGTACTACGCCCACGGCGGGCAGGGCTCTCACTGCCACCAGGGCTCCGCCTCCTGGTCCCCCTCCGCCCCGGCGGAGGACGCCAACCTCGACACTACCGCGGAGACCCCCGTGCCGAGTCGCGGCAAGTGTGTGATGTTCCATTCCTTCAGCGCCGACTGTGAACACAAGTTCTGCGACAAGTGCAAGCCCTACGTCCGCCTGCAGGACATGTCGAGCATGAAGAGCCTCTGATGAATGACGCCCGTCCGACAGGGAGACGCCATGAAGACCCCCGGTGAGATCGCCTCGACCCTCCTGAACCTCTCGGAGCGGGAGTTCTTCGCCGATGACTCGGAGTTCCTCTGGAACCGGAAGGTGCGACTCCTCGACATCGCGTTCGAGGGAGTGGCCATCAACGCCCCCCGGACCGTGGACACCGCACAGCGGACGAAGCTGCCGGTGGTCATGGGCATCCGCATGACCGGGACCCGTGCCTCGGACGTCCCGGAAACGGAGCACGTCCTCCTCTGCGCTACGGACCTCGACACCGGAGAGGTCCGGCTGGCCCGGGCCTTCTTCGACACCAAGGCGGCGGAGTTCGGCGAGGACGAGCCGCCGCCGAGCCGGGAGCGATACGAGGGCGACAGCGCCCAGGTCCGGCTCTACGATGCGCGGGAGCGGCTGAGCCTCCCGTGGAAGACCGCGACGCTCTCGGTCTGCTTCCTCTGCTACGACTGGGTCTCGAACGTCGTCCCCGTGGCCCTCACCGGCCCGGACGCGCCGGAGAAGGGGGTCGTCGCGACGATCCGACCGGAGCCCGACCTCGCCCCGCCAGAGAAGAAGCGGCTCTTCGGGAAGGCGAAAGCGAATCTCCCCTGCTTCCGCCAGACGGCCCAGAGCCCGCCCGCCCCGAAGGATGGCCTCGCGGTCCGGGTCGACGAGGAGACGTTCACGGAAGACCACCTCCTGCCGATCCACGGGGCGTTCACGACCGTCGCGCGGCCGAGACACATTCTCGGGAAGCCCGTCGTCCACGCATACTCCGGCGCGGGGGAGGCCCGGGCCGTGGCGGTGGTCCCGATCACGATGATCGTCCTCTGCCTCGGGGAGCGGTTCCCGCGCCGGATCGAGTGGGGCGTCCCCGTCTACGGCGCGGGCGCCGTGGCCACGGGGACGCCTCTCACCGGGTACTTCTCCCTCGACGCGCTCACCGGGGCGGAGCCGCCGCTCGGTCCCGGCCCGTACGTGGCCCACTTCCTGCTCGAGGGGACGGTCCTCGGCCCCCTGCGCTTCGAGGTGCCCGCCCCCCGCTGATCCGGGGCCTGGCCGGCGGGCCGTTCAGAAGCGGAGCGTGAGGCCGGCGAATGGGCCGGCGGCGCGGGCGTCGAGGGCGAACCGGCCGCGGGGGACGTCGCAGGTGATCCGGCGGAAGCCGGCGTCGAGCGTCCAGCCCTCCGCGATCCGGAGGGAGAGCGCGGCCTCCAGCTCGGTGCAGAGCCGCGAGCCGAGGCCGAAGCCGCTCGCGGCGGCCTCGAGGCGGAGCGACAACCCGCCCACGAGCGGAATCTCGGCGGCAACCCCCGCCCAGGGCTCGAGCCACCGCCGGCGCGAATCGGCGCCGCCCGACTCGATCTCGTTCCACGCCGCGAGGTACCGGAAGCCCGCGGAGGGAAGGAGGCGCGTGCCGCCCCCGAGGTCGAGCCGCGCCGCCCCCGCGAGCCGGGTGTAGTTCATCCGCGTGCGCCCGTCGGAATCGTCGGTGCCGAGCAGGAGCCAGCCCTGCTCGTAGCGGCCGCCGAAGGACGACCGGAAGGCCTCGACGCGCGCGAGGACCGCGGCGCCGAATTCCCCCCGGACCCGCTCCCGGTCGCCGGTGGCCACCACCGCTCCCGAGAACCTCGGCAACCAGAAGACCGGCGCGAGCGTCACCTCGAAGGCGGGCTCCGCGGACTCCTCGCCGGCCGCCGCGGCGCGCGCAGAGGCCAGGAGGAGGCAGGCCAGGATCACCGGCCTCACGGCACCGCCCCCGCGGGCGCCTCGATCACCCGCATCGACTTCCACTTGCCGCCGAGGAACCGGAGGAGGAAGCAGACGCCGAGCACGCAGACGTAGGCGGTGCAGAGCACCCAGGCGGTCCCCACCCCGCGCCCCAGGTAGACGAGGCTCACCCACGTCGGCACCACGAGGAGGCCGAAGCTCAGCACCGCCGACAGCCACATGACGAACCGCGTGTCCCCGGCCCCCTTCACCGCGGAGGCGAAGATGATGTTCATCGAGTCGAAGAGGCTGTAGAGAGCGACGAACCGGAGCAGGGTGACGGCCAGCGCGCTCGTCTCGTCGAGAGCTCCCGGTTCGCCCCCGCTCGCGAACGGCGCGATGAACAGCCCGGGGAAGAAGAAGTACGCCGCGGCGATCGTCCCCATGTAGCCGGAGGCCAGCCAGAAGCCCCGCCAGGTCGCCGCGGCGGCCACGTCCGGGCGGTTCCGCCCGAGGTACTGCCCCACGAGGACCGAGACCGCCGTCCCGATCCCGATCATCGGCATGAAGGCCACCCCGTTCACGTTGAACGCGAGGTTCGTGGCCGCGAGCGGGATCTCTCCCAGCCGGCCGACGAGCAGGAGGAACAGGGAGAACCCCGCGATGTCGAGGAGCCAGTGGAACCCGCTCGGGAGCCCGAAGCGCAGGAGCCTTCGGAACAGGGCGCCGTCGAACCCGAAGCCCCGAAGCGTCCGGTAGGGACCGTCGTTGGCGCGGCGGGCGAGCAGGACCACGTAGGCGACGCAGACGAAGACCTGCGAGATCACGGTGGCGAGGGCCGCGCCCTCCATGCCCATCTCCGGGAGACCGAAGCGTCCGAAGATGAGGACCCAGTCGAGGACGATGTTCACCGAAGTCTGGGCGACGCTGACCCAGAGGACCGGCCAGGTCCGCCCGAGTCCGGAGTAGAAGCTCGAGAGCGCCGAGGAGAGGATCACCGGGGCCGCTCCGAGCGCGAGGATGCGGAAGTAGGAGACCTCGTAGGCGAAGACCGTCTGCATGTCCGGCCGGTCGTGCCCCATGAAGCGGAACAACCCCTCGGAGAACGGTCGGATGGCGAGGAGCGCGACCCCTCCGATCAGGGCGATCCACAGCC
>JALOQY010000271.1 GCA_025459285.1 Planctomycetota bacterium
GCGGCGTGATCAGGCGGGCGATGCCGGCCTTCGGCATCAGCCCGAGAAAGGTCTCCGGTCCCAGCGCGAACTCCGTCATGCCCGGCACGTCGAGCACCGGATCCGCCCCGAGCACCACGCGGTAGAAGTCGCGGGCCCGCGACGGGTCCTCGACGTAGAGGATGAACTCCGCCCGCGCCATCAGGCCACCACCTCGCCGTGGTGGACCACCGTCGCCACGTGGTTCACGCCGTGGTGGTAGGCGAGCAGGCGGTACCGGGGGACGTCGAGGACCAGCAGGTCGGCGCGCTTGCCCGGCGCGAGCGAGCCGACCTCTTCGCCCAGGCCCACCGCGTACGCCGCGTTCAGCGTCGCGGCGACGATGGCCTCCGCCACCGTGAAGCCGTAGCCGAGACAGGCCGTCGTGAGCACGAACTGCATGTTCCCGGTCATCGACGAGCCGGGGTTCAGGTCGGTGGCGAGGGCCACCGGGACGCCCGCCGAGACCATCCTGCGGCCCGGCGCGAACGCCTTCATCCCGAGGAAGTAGGAGGTCGCCGGCAGGAGCACCGCGACGACCCCGGCCCGCGCCATCGCCCGGATGCCGGTGTCGGAGACCCGGATCAGGTGGTCCGCGGAGACCGCGCGGAGTTCCGCCGCGAGTTCCGCCCCGCCCGTGGGGTTCAGTTCGTCGGCGTGGAGCTTGAGACCGAGGCCCGCCGTCCGCGCGGCGACGAGGATCCGGCGTGACTCCTCGATGGAGAAGACGCGTTTCTCGCAGAAGACGTCGCAGAAGCGCGCGAGGCCGAGCGCGGCCACCCGCGGGATCATCTCCTCGGTGACGATCCGGATGTACTCCCCGCGGTCGGCGCGGTGTTCGTCGGGCACCTCGTGGGCGCCGAGGAACGTGGGGACCACGTCGCCGCGGTCGTCGATCTCGCGGGCGATCTCGAGCGAGAGGACCTCGGACTCGGTGGAGAGCCCGTACCCCGACTTCGCCTCGATCGTCGTCGTTCCGTGGAGGAGCGTCATCCGGCGCAGACTCTTCGCCCGCGCGAGGAGGTCCTCCCGGCGGGCCCCGCGCATCTTCCGGGCGCTGTTGCGGATGCCGCCGCCCGCCGCGGCGATCTCCTCGTAGCTCTTCCCGAGGCAGCGCATCTCGAACTCCTCCTCGCGCGTGGCGGGGAAGACGAGGTGCGTGTGGGGATCGACGAAGCCCGGCATCACCACCCGGCCCGCGGCATCGAGGACGCGGCTCGCGGTGTAGCGGGCGTTGATCTCGGCCGTGGCGCCCACCGCCGCGATCCGGTCGCCGGTCACCGCCACCGCGCCGTCCGGGATGATGCGGAGGTCGTCGAGGGCCTTCCCCACCGCCGGTCCGGGCCGCCCGTGGTCGAGCGCCAGCAGTTCGGAGGCATGGACGACGAGGAGGTCGGCACGTTCCATCCGCTCACCTCCCGGGGAGCATGGGGATCCGCACGCCCCGGGCGCGGGCGAAGGCGATCGCCTCGTCGTAGCCGGCGTCGGCGTGGCGGGCCACCCCGATGCCGGGGTCGTTCGTCAGCACGCGGTCGAGGCGGGCCTCCATCTCCTTCGTGCCGTCGGCGCAGATCACCTGTCCGGCGTGGATGGCGTAGCCGATGCCCACGCCGCCCCCGTGGTGGACGGAGACCCAGGTGGCGCCGGAGGCGGTGTTGAGGAGGGCATTGAGGACCGGCCAGTCGGCCACCGCGTCCGTCCCGTCCTTCATGGCCTCCGTCTCGCGGTTGGGGGAGGCCACCGAGCCGCAGTCGAGGTGGTCGCGGCCGATGACCACCGGCGCCGAAAGCTCCCCGCGCGCCACCATGTCGTTCAGCTCCTTGCCGAACCGCGCGCGCTGGCCGTAGCCGAGCCAGCAGATCCGGGCCGGCAGCCCCTGGAACTTCACCTTCTCGCGGGCGAGGCGGATCCAGTCGCAGAGCGACGGGTCGTCGGGGAAGAGGCGGAGCACGGCCTCGTCGGTCTTCCGGATGTCCTCGGGATCGCCGGAAAGCGCCGCCCAGCGGAACGGCCCGCGCCCCTCGCAGAAGAGCGGGCGGATGTAGGCGGGGACGAAGCCCGGGTAGCGGAAGGCGTCCTTCACCCCGGCCTCCTCGGCGTGGCCCCGGAGGTTGTTGCCGTAATCGAAGGCGATCGCCCCGCGATCCATCAGGGCGAGGATGTGGCGGACGTGCTGGGCCATGGAGTCGAAGGCCCGCCGCTGGTAGGTCGCGGGGTCGGTCTTCCGGAGGTCGAGCGCCGCACCGTAGGGCATGCCGTGGGGGACGTAGCCGAGCAGGGGGTCATGGGCCGACGTCTGGTCGGTGAGGAGATCCGGCGTGACCCCGCGCTCGAGGAGTCGCCCGAGGAGGTCCACCGCATTCGCCTCGACCCCGATGGAAACCGCCTCGCCGCGCTCCTTCGCCGCGAGCGCCCGGTCGATGGCCCGGTCGAGGTCCGTCTCTTGCGCATCGAGGTAGCGGTGGTCGACGCGGCGTTCGATCCGGGCGCGGTCCACCTCCGCGGCGAGGAAGGTGAAGCCGGCCATGGTGGCCGAGAGCGGCTGCGCGCCGCCCATCCCGCCGAGGCCGCCCGTCACGAGCAGCCGCCCCTTCCCGGAGCCGCCGAAGTGCTTCCGCGCCGCGGCGGCGAACGTCTCGTAGGTGCCCTGGAGGATGCCCTGCGTGCCGATGTAGATCCACGAGCCCGCGGTCATCTGGCCGAACATGATGAGCCCGCGGTCCTCGAGGTCCCGGAAGTGCTCACGCGTGGCCCATTTCGGGACGAGGAGCGAGTTCGCGATGAGGACCCGGGGGGACCACGGGTGGGTGCGGAAGACGCCCACCGGCTTGCCCGACTGGACGAGGAGGGTCTCGTCGTCCCGGAGGTCCCGGAGGGTCCGGACGATGGCGTGGTAGGCCTCCCAGGAGCGGGCGGCGCGGCCCGAGCCCCCGTAGACGACGAGATGCTCGGGGTCCTCGCCGACCTCCGGGTCGAGGTTGTTCATCAGCATCCGGAGGGGGGCCTCGGTCTGCCAGGATCGGCAGGAGATCGTGTTCCCCCGGGGGGCGCGCTGCGGCGTGTAGGCGGTCATGGAATGGCTCCTCGGTCAACCCGGCAGGCTATCACGCCCCGCCGCCCCCGGGAAGCGGATCGCGCCGGCCGGGCGAGGACCGTGTTTGCCGGGGGTGGGGCGCGGGCCTATCATGGTCGGGCGTGAAACCACGGGCCCGATGGATGGCGCCGCGAGTCCTCCTGCCGCTCCTCGCGGCCGCGGCGGTCGTGCCCTGTCTCCCGCTGGTCTTCTCGCCCGACGCGAAGTTCGTCTACGACGACGAGCGCTTCATCCCGAAGAACCCCGCCGTCACGACCCCGCGGCCCCTCGCCGACTACTTCACCGACCCCCGCACCGCGGAGCCGCGGCGCTGGCAGGGCATCTGGCGGCCCCTGCGGACGATCGACTTCATGATCGACTGGCGGATCGCCGGCGAGGAGCCTCCCTCGGCGTGGACCGTGCGCTGGTACCACCTCCGGAACCTCGGCTGGCACGCCGCCACGACCCTCCTGCTCTTCTTCCTCTTTCGCCGGTGGGGGGCCGGCGACGCCGCGGCGGCCCTCGGCTCCGCGGTCTTCGCCCTCCACCCCGCCCAGGTGGAATCCGTCGCGTTCATCACCTCGCGCGGGGACCTCCTGTGCGGCTTCTTCCTCCTTACGGCCCTCTTCGTCCATCGGGGCTGCCGGCGCCTCTCGCTCCGCGCCGCCGCCGCCGCGGGAGCGCTCGCCGCCGCACTACTCTCCAAGGAGGTGGCGGCGATGTTCGTGCCCGCCGCCGTCCTCACGGACTTCCTCTTCCACGACGGCCGGCGCCTGCGCGAGACGCTCCGCCGCTGGCCGGTCTACCTCCTCTACGGCCTCCTGACCGCGGCCTGGCTCCTCGCGTGGGTCGCCCACCACCGCGGGATCGACGGCGAGATCCCCGGCGTCGAGGAACGGTGGGGCGGATCCCTGGCCGGGACGCTCCCCCTGCTCGGCCGGTCGGCGGTCTACTACGCCCGCCTCGTCCTCCTCCCGGTGGACATGGCCCTCGACTTCTACATCCTGCCGGTCCGCGGCTTCGACCCCCTCGGCACGGCGTGCCTCGTCCTCCTCGTCGCGGCCCTCGCGCTCTCCGTGCGCCGCCTCTTCCGGGGCGGGGGGACGGGCGCCTTCGCGCTGCTCTTCGCGACGATCCTCCTCGTCCCCACGTCGCACCTCTTCGCCACCGTGGGCATCCCCACCGCGGAGCGGTTCCTGTACCTGCCCCTCGCGGGGGTCGCCCTGTGGGCGGGGGGACTCCTCCACGCCGGCGCCCGGCGCGGGAGGGCGGGGCCGGTCCTCGTGCTCGCCGTCCTCGCCTGCCTCTTCGCCGTGACCACGGAACGCGCGCTCGCGTGGACGCACCTCGACCGCCTCTGGGACGTCACCCTCGAGCGCGTGAGGAGCCCCCGCGCCCTCCAGTACCGCGCGAGCCTCCTGCGCTCGGCCGGGGAGGAGAAGCTCGAACAGGCCCGTGAACTCATCGCGGGGGGGCGCGAGGCGGAAGCGGAGCCGCTCCGGGCGGAGGGCGTCGCGGAGATCGGACGGTCCTTCGAGGTCTACGACGAGGTCATGGAGATCTGGAGCCGGCTCTTCCACCGCGAGCACGCCGTCGTCCTGCTCGCGCGCGCCGAGAGGGCGCTGGGGCTCTACGCCCTCGGGCGCCACGACGAGGCGCTCGCGGAGGCCGACGCCGTCCTCGCGACCTTCCCGGCAAGCTACATGGCGAAGTACGCCCGGGCCCTCGCCCTCTACGGGCAGGGGGAACTGAAAGAGTCCGCGGCCCTCCTCGAGGTCGTCCTCGGGAGCGAACCCACCGAGGAGCGCGAGCACGCCGCCGCCGGTGTCTACGAGAAGCTCGCCGGGCGATACAACGCGGAAGGTAACCGGGCCCGGGCGTACCGGTGCCTCGCGCGCTCCTTCGAACTGCTACCGGACCCGAAGGAGAATCGCGGCGTCCGCGCCGCCCTCGACGCGATGGATGAAGACTTCGAACGGATCGTGGGACCCCTCCGGGCGGCGGTCCGACGGGCGCCCGCGGACGGGGAGAGCTGGCTCGGCCTCGCGAGCGCTTACGCCGCCTACGGCCGGTACCGGGAGGCGGGGGAGATCTTCGACCGGCTCCTCGCCCCGGGAGCCGGCGCGCGGCGCGCGGATGTGCTGTTCCCCTACGCCCTCTACTTCTTCCAGTGGCGCGACACGGAGGAGGGCTACCGGCGAGCGGCGGCGATCTACGAGGAGATCCTCCGCGTGAACCCCGGGCTTCCGGAGGCCGAGCGGGAACTGCGGACCTGCCGCGAACGCCTCGGTGGGAAGTAGGCGGGGATGGAAGCAGGAGATCGCGCGGCGATCGGCTTCGACGCCAGCGTCCTCGAGGCCTCGCGCTGGTCCGGCGTGGAGCGTGCCGCGGCCCGCCTCGCCCGGGCCCTCGCCGAGGCGGGGGAAACCGTCGTGCTCTTCTCGCGGCGCGGGATCCGCTGGCCGCTCGCTCCGCACGACCGGCTGCGGTTCCGGACCGTTCCCGGCCCGGGGCCGCTCCCGGTCTGGCGGGAGACGGCGCTCCCCGCGGCCCTGGCCCGGGAAGGCGCGCGGCTGCTCCTCTCCCCGGTGGCCGCGGTGCCCCTCATGACCCGGCTCCCGCGCGTGGCGGTGATCCACGAACTGCCATGGCTCAGGCGTCCGTCCGCCGAGGAGGGCCGGACCGCGGCGGTCCACCGCCTCCGGATCCTCGCCGCCGCGCTCGTCTGCCGGCGCCTCCTCGTTCCGAGCCGGGCGACCGCGCGGGACCTCGCCGTCCTCGCGCCGGGCGCGGCCCGCCGGATCGCCGTCCTGCCCTGGGGCGTGGACGCGACGTTCACTCCCGGCCCCCCCTCGGGCCGGATCCCGCTGCCGCCCGGACCGAAGATCCTCTGGGTCGGCACCGTCCGCCGCCGGAAGGCGCTGCCCGTGCTCCTCGCCGCCTGGCGCGGCCTCCCCGCGCCGCGCCCCGCCCTGCTCCTCGCCGGAGTGGCCGGGGGAGATCTCCCGCCCGAGGATGGTATCCGGCCGCTCGGCTTTCAGGACGACGGGGGGCTGCTCGAACTCTACCGCTCCGCCGATGTGCTGGCCTGCCCGTCCGTCTCCGAGGGCTTCGGTTTCCCGCCCCTCGAGGCGATGGCCTGCGGGTGCCCGGTGGTCGCCGCGGAGGCCGGTTCGGTGCCGGAGGTCTGCGGCGAGGCGGCGCTCTTCGTGCCACCCCGCGACCCGGCGGCCCTCGCGGCGGCCCTCTCGCGGGTGCTCGGGGACGAACCACTCCGCCGGGCGATGGCGGCGCGGGGGATCGGTCGCGCGGCGGCGTTCACCTGGGCCGCCGCCGGCACGCTGGCGCGGCGGCTCCTCGCTAAGAGCGTGAGCAATGATCCCCCGCGAGCCGCGCCGGGACGAGGCGCGAGCAGCGCAAGGAGCGAGGAGGACTCGACCTTGCGGAGCCGGTCGAAGACGACGAGCGACGACGCGA
>JALOQY010000023.1 GCA_025459285.1 Planctomycetota bacterium
GTGACGCGGCTCGCCCACAGCCGCGCGGTGGTCATGGCCCGCCCGCCGCGCGCGCAGAACCCGCTCCGCCCCTCGGAGGGACGTGCGTGGATCCTCCTCCCGAGCAACGCCCGTGTCGGCTATCGGCGGCTTCTCGACAAGCAGGAGGAGGTGCGAGCGGCGCTGCGCGAACTGGCTACTTGTCGCCGGACCGGAGCCGCTTCGGGTCCCCTCGGGGTCATCGTGGCCGGCATCGCCCGGAACTACTACCGGGAGGTCCTCGCCGACGAGACCGCCCGCCCGCCGACCTTCGAGGTCACCGGCTATCCGCTCTGCGAGGAGGCCGTCGACGCCTTCCTCGGCGGGGTCTCCGAGGTTCTCGTGCTGGAGGAGGGGTATCCTTTCATCGAGGAGCGGCTCCGGGGGCTGCCCACCGGCTCGCGGATGAAGGTCCACGGCCGGTTCGACGGGACGGTGCCGCGCACCGGTGAGTTGAACCCGGACGTCGTCTACGCGGCGCTCCACCGTGTGGGAAAGCCGGCCCCGGAGCCCGCCGGCCCCCTGGCGCCGCGCCCCCCCGCCCTCTGCTCGGGCTGCGCCCACGCCACGATGTTAGAGGCGCTCAAATCCGTGATGAAGGCCTTCCCGAACGGCCGGTCCTTCGCGGACATCGGCTGCTACACGCTCGGGGCGCTCCCGCCCTACGAGGCGATCCACTCCTGCGTCGACATGGGGGCCTCGATCAGCATGGCGATCGGGGCGGCGCGCGCCGGCCTGCACCCCGCGACGGCCGTGATCGGCGACTCCACGTTCATCCACTCCGGCCTCACGCCTCTCGTGGACGCGGTGCTGGAGGACACCCCGATCACCGTGCTCATCCTCGACAATTCCACGGTGGGCATGACGGGGGGGCAGCGGACGGCGGCCTCCGGCCCCGATCTGCTGCGGATCGTCCGCGGGCTGGGGGTGCCGGAGGCGCACGTCCGGCCGGTCACGCCGCTCCCGAAGGAGCGGGACGCCATCGCCCGCGTCATCCGGGAGGAGATCGATCACCCCGGAGTCTCGGTGATCATCGCCCAGCGGATGTGCATCCAGGAGGCCAAGCGCCGGGCGAAGGACGCGAAGAAGGGAGACGAACAGTCATGAGGTGCGACCTGATCCTCGCCGGCGTGGGTGGGCAGGGCATCCTCTCGATCGCCACGATCCTCGACCGGGTGGCGCTCCGGCTGGGGCTCGCCGTGAAGCAGGCCGAAGTGCATGGGATGGCCCAGCGGGGAGGGGCGGTCCAGAGCCACCTCCGGATCTCCGACCGGGAGATCGCGAGCGACCTGATCCCGCACGGGAGCGCGGACCTGATCCTGTCCGTGGAGCCGATGGAGGCCGTGCGGTACCTCGACTGGCTCCGGCCGGACGGGGCCGTCGTGTCGAGCGCCTCGCCCTTCGTGAACATCCCCGACTATCCGAACATCGAGGAGGTGCTCTCGGCGATCCGGAAGGTGAGGCGCCACGTCCTCCTCGACACGCGGGCGCTGGCGAAGCAGGCCGGGAACGCGCGGGCCGAGAACACCGTGATGCTCGGGGCGGCGAGCCCCTTCCTCCCATTCCCTCCGGAGACGATCCGGGCCGAGATCCTCGCCGCCTTCGCCGGCAAGGGGGGGGCGGTGGTGGAGGCCAACGGCCGCGCGTTCGATCTCGGCGCCGCCCAGGCCGAAAGCCAGGGCTGCTAGAACAGCGTGTAGACGAACGGCGCGACGCCGGTCCCGCCGAGGATCACGAGGACCGCGAACAGGAGCAGCACGATCACGATCGGCGCGAGCCACCACTTCTTGTTGTGGAGCAGGAAGTCGGCGAGGTCCGCGAAGAAGCCCGGCTGCTTCGTCTCGGACTCGCGGGCGAACTCCTCCGCGGTGCTGTTCGTCTTCGGCTCGTCGGCCATCGCGCGTTCCCTCCGGCCCCGCATCATACCGCAGGGCGGGAAAACTGACCCAGGGTCATTCTTCCCGCCCTGGCACGGCTCGCGGGGGATTTCTGCTCAGTCGCCGGCGAGAGCCGAGACGACCTCCGCCTCGATCTCCGCGGCGGAGCGGCCGAATGCCGCCGCGAACGCCGGCGCCGCCTCGGGACCCGGCGCCGCGATGAGGGCCCCGGGGGCCGCGGGCCGGGTGAGCAGCGCGTGACGGAACACGGCGTGGGCGAGCAGCAGGTCGTCCACGTCGAAGGCCGTGAGGGGGGCCGAGAGGATCTCCGGGAGGCGCGGCCGCGGGCGGGCCAGCGCGGCGAGCAGGACGCGGGGACCGAACGTGGCGGGGGCCGGCAGGAACTGGCCTTCCCGCAGGCCGGCGCTCTCGTCGACGGGGATGCACGGGCGGCCGGGATCGCCGCAGATCACGAGACACGCGTCGATCGATGCCGCCTCGCTGAGCCACAGGGGGATGTTCTCCCGGGCGATCTCGAAGAGGACCTGCTCGGCCGCCATGTGCACGAACGTCGGGGCGCAGGCCTCCGGCGCGATCCCCCCGCCGCCGACCGTGGCGATGAAATGCTGCGGCTGGAAGGCGCGCGCCGTCCCCGCGGCCTTGCAGGCCGAGAGCCACGGCTCCCCGAAGACTCCCGTGGCGTCGAGGAAGGCTCCGAACTGCGCCGGCGAGTCGGCCACGCAGGCGAAGAGCCAGCCCGCCGTCCGCGGGGGCTGCCCGAAGCGGAGGGCGGTGAGAAGTTGCGAGCGGTGCGTCGCTCGGGCCAGTTTCCCCGTGCCGGCCGGGTCGGAGGGCGTCTCCGCGGTCACCGCCCCGCAGGTGCGGATCACGGTCCGGGCGGACAGGAGCCGGCCAAGGCACCGGCCCGTGCCGTCCCCGGCCTCGGGGACGCTCCCGAGAGCGTCCGCCTGTTCCGGCGTGACGAAGCCGAGTCCGAGGGGACTGAGGCGAAGGGCCCGGACCGCCGCCTCCCGTCCGGAATCGAGCATCGCCGCCCGGAGGAGCAGCGGTCGGCCCGGGTCCGCCTCCCCGCCCGCCGTGAGCTCGAGGCCCAGCTTCTCGAACGCGGAGGCCTCCTCGTGGAAAGCCGCGGTCTCACGCTTCTCCCAGTCTTCGCGGTGCTTACTCAAGGCCTCCGGCGCGGTCGTCCACTCGACCTTCCTTCCCTCGCTCCATGTGCCGTCCGGGCTGCGCCGGTGGCCGAGGCGCGCCCGGGCCTCCCGGCACTCCGGGTCGAGACGGACGGCGAGGAGATAGTGGCCGAGCGCTTCCCGGCCGAGCTTCTTCCCCGCCGCGAAGGCGCCGAGGTCGGCGTGCTTCCCGGCCCAGGTCTTCCGGAGCGAGAGGATCCGCTCCGCGGGCGTGGGGTCGGCGGCCGTGGCGGGAAGCGCCGCGAGTACCAGCGCCAGCAATGGGCCGATCCTCATCACGCGGCCAGCATAACCGGGTGCCGGGGCCGCCGCAACCCCCGGCCGCACTTCTTGCCGCCGGGGAGCCCGTCGCCTACAACCCCCTGCACCGCCATGGAGTTCACCGCCGACATCGCCGTCGTGCTCGCGGTCCTCGGGGTGGCATTCGTCCTCTTCGTGCGCGAGGTCCTGCCGCCGGACTTCGTGGCCCTCCTTTCGGTGATCGCGCTCCTCGTGACGGGGGTTGCGGAACCGGGGACGGCGCTCGCGGGCTTCGCGAACCCCGCGGTCCACACGATCGCCGGGATGTTCGTCATCTCGGCGGCCCTCCTGAAGACCGGGGTCGTGGACGGCATCGGCCGGCACCTCGTGCGGTTTGCCGGGCGCCGGCCGGGACGCGTGCTCTTCGTGACGCTGCTCGCCGTCGCCGCGCTCTCGGCGTTCGTCAACAACACGCCCATCGTGGTGATGATGATCCCGGTGATCCTCCGGATCGCGACGTCGAGCGGCCTGCCGGCCTCGAAGCTCCTCATCCCCCTCTCCTACGTCTCGATCCTCGGGGGCTGCTGCACCCTGATCGGGACGTCGACGAACCTCATCGTTTCCGGACTCCTCCAGCAGGGCGGGATGGCTCCCCTCTCGATGTTCGAGATGGCTCCCGTCGGTCTTGCGCTCGCGGGGGCGGGCATCCTCTATCTCCTGACGGTGGGCCACCGCCTCCTCCCGGACCACGACACCGTGACCGCGAACGTTTCCGGGGGTCGCATCCGGGAGTACGTCACCGAGTTCCTCGTGCAGCCGGGCTCCCCACTCGCCGGCCATCGCCTCGAAGAGTCGCCGGTCCTCCGGGGCGGCCGGCTGAAGGTGCTCGAACTGATCCGTGGCGAGGAGATCTTCTGGCCGCCCTACGGTCCCCTTTCGATCGCCGAGGGGGACATCCTCATCGCCAAGGGCGCGGCGAGCGACATCCTGGACGCCAGCCGCGACACCGGCGTGGACCTGATCCCGGACCTCGGGCCGGAGGAGCCGGCCGGCGAGCGCAGCGCGCTGACCCTGGCGGAGGTCATCGTCACGCCGGGCTCCGCCTCGGTCGGCTCGTCGATCGCGGAGTCGCCCCTCACCCGGCGGATCGGCCTGTCCGTCCTCGCGATCCAGCGCCACGAGCATCACATCCGGAACAAGCTCTCGGAAGCCCGGTTCCGCACCGGCGACATCCTCCTCGTGGAGGGGACCGCGGCGGCGGTGGAGCAGCTGCGCGGTGAGGAGGGGTTCCTGCTCCTCGAGGGCATCGAGGACGCGATCGTCCGCCACCACCGGGCGCCGCTTTCGGCGACCATCGCGGTCGCCGTCGTCCTCGCGGCGACCTTCAGCCCGCTCTCCGTGGTCACCTGCGCGCTGGCCGGCGCGGCCCTGATGGTCCTCACGGGCTGTCTCACCACCCGGCAGATCTATGATGGGCTGGACGCCCGGACCCTCGTGCTCGTCGCGGGGATGATCGGGGTGGGGCTCACCGCCGAGGCGACCGGGGCCATCGCCTGGATCGCCCACCAGGTCTTCCCGGTGTTGAAGCCGCTCGGTCCCTACGGCATCCTCGCCGGGGTCTTCCTGCTCACCACCACCCTGACCGAGTTCCTCTCGAACGCCGCCTCGGCGGTCCTGATCTTCCCGCTGGCCGTCTCGATTGCCGCGGAGGGCGGTCTTTCCCCGCGCCCCTTCGCCCTCATCGTGGCCTTCGGCGCGTCGCTCTCCTTCGCCACCCCGGTGGGGTACCAGACGAACACGATCGTCTACGGCGCGGGAGGTTACCGCTTCGCCGATTTCACGAAGGTCGGTCTCCCCCTGAACCTTCTCCTCGGCCTGCTCGCGGTCCTGCTCGTGCCCCTCTTCTGGCCGTTCTGAACCCACCGCGGCAAGGCACGATCCTTGCGCACCGTGTCCGGACAGCGTAGGCTCCTCGCTCCACTTGATAAGGAGTCGCAATCATGAAGATCGGGAGCCTCGTCCTCGTCCTGGCGATCGTCGGTGTCGTTCTGCTCAGCGGCTGCAGTTCCGGTGGTGGCCACTCCGGCCTGCCGGCCTGCGCGAAATGTGAGGTCGTGAAGACCGCCGGCACGGGCTGGTGCGATTCGTGCAAGAAGGGCCTGGTGAACGGCCAGGAGATCACCTGCCCCGGCTGCTACGCGGCGAAGACCGGCGGTCCGGCCTGCCCGATCTGCAGTCGCTGAGGGTGCCGGCCCGGACCGCTCAGTACTGGCGGAAATACCGCCTCACGTCGTTCACCGGTTCGCGGGGGATCCAGTAGGACTTCGCGGCGGGGTCGAACTTCCGCTTCATCGGGTCGCGCCCGGCGAGACGCATGACGAGGCCGATCGGTGTCAGGATGAAGTAGTAGAGGACGAAGAGGATGATCGTGGACAGGACGAGCCCGATCGGCAGGGCGATGGCCGACAGGACCACGTAAAGCGGCCGGATCGCGGGGGGATACGAAAGGCCGAGCAGGCAGGCCGCCCCCCCGATGGTCCAGGCGATCCCCGCGGTCGCGAGGGAGGCCCCGTGGCGCCACTGGAGCCACACCCCCAGGAGCCCGCCGAACACGGCGCAGGCGATGGCGAAGACCCTGAGCTGCTTCGACGCCGGGTTCCAGTCCACCTTGATCATCGGCCCCTCCGCCCCTAGTCCAGGGCGAACTGCTTCAGGTAGTCGTCGAGCTTCCCTTCGGGAACCGCGGGCTGGTCCTTCTTCAGGAGCACGAACTTCTCGAGGACCAGCACGTCCATGTGCGTGGCCAGGAAGCAGCGGAAGGCGTGGGCCGGTTCGCACACGATCGGCTCGCCCCGCACGTTGAAGCTCGTGTTGATGATGACCGGACACCCGGTCTTCTGTTCGAAGGCCTTGATGAGCCGGAAATAGCGCCCGTGCCGCTCGGGGTCCACGGTCTGGACCCGTGCCGAGTAGTCCACATGCGTGATCGCGGGCACCGCCGACCGGAGCACCTTCAACTTCTCGAGGCCGGTGAGCCCGTCCATCTTCGCGTCGGTCCGCCGGTCCTTCCGGACGTCCGCCACGAGGAGCATGTAGGGGCTGTCCTGCCCCTCCTCCATCTCGAACCAGTCGTGGACCCGCTCCCGGAGGACGCACGGCGCGAAGGGCCGGAACGATTCCCGGAACTTGATCTTGAGGTTCATCACCGACTGCATCTTCGGGCTCCGGGCGTCGCCGATGATGCTGCGGCTGCCGAGGGCCCGGGGCCCGAACTCCATCCGCCCCTGGAGCCAGCCGACCACGTGCTCCGTGGCCATCAGACCCGAAACGACGTCGAGGAGCTCCTCCTCCGACTCGCAGTAACGGTACTTCGCGCCCCGCGCGTCGAGGAACGACCGGATCTCCGCCTCGGAGAACGCCGGCCCGAGGAGCGACCCGTGCTGGCTGTCCCCGCCCTCCGCGCGGCGGGGCTTCCCGAGGAGCTGGTGCCAGACGAGCAGCGCCGCGCCGAGCGCTCCCCCGGCGTCGCCCGCCGCGGGCTGGATCCAGATCGACCGGAAGACCCCCTCGCGCAGGAGCCGTCCGTTCCCCACGCAGTTCAGCGCCACTCCGCCGGCGAGACACAGGTTCTCCATCCCCGTCCGCGCCTGCACGTGCCGTGCGGCCCGGAGCATGATCTCCTCGGTGACCTTCTGGATCGACGCCGCGAGGTCCCAGTCGAGGGCCCGCGGGTCGGTCTCCGGCTCCCGCGGCGGCGCTCCGAAGAGGTCGTGGAACTTCCGCGACGTCATCCGCAGCCCCTGGCAGTAGTCGAAGTACGACATATCCATCCGGAAGGAGCCGTCCTCCTTCAGGTCGATGAGCTTCTCCCGGATCACCTGCTCGTACTTCGGCTCGCCATAGGGCGCGAGCCCCATGAGCTTGTACTCGCCGGAGTTCACCTTGAAGCCCGTGTAGTAGGTGAACGCCGAGTAGAGGAGGCCGAGCGAGTGCGGGAATTCGAGCTGGTGGGTGAGGTCGATCCGGTTCCCCCGTCCGGTGCCGAAGCTCGCCGTCGCCCACTCGCCGACGCCGTCGAGGGTGAGGATCGCCGCCTCCGTGAACGGCGACGGGAAGAAGGCGCTCGCGGCATGGGACTCGTGATGCTCCGGGAACACGATCCGCCTCCCGTAGCCCGGGAGCCCCTTCCGGATCAGCCGCGGCAGGTGCAGCTTCTCCCGCACCCAGAGCGGCATCGCCTTGATGAACGAGGCGAAGCCCCGCGGCGCGAAGCTGAGGTAGGTTTCGAGGAGCCGCTCGAACTTCAGCAGCGGCTTGTCGTAGAACGCCACGTGGTCGAGCCGGTCGGGGGTGAGCCCGCCCGCCTCCAGGCAGTACCGGATCGCGTTCGCCGGGAAGCCGTGGTCGTGCTTCTTCCGGGTCCAGCGCTCCTCCTGCGCCGCTGCGACGATCTCGCCGTCCAACACCAGCGCGGCGGCGGAGTCGTGGTAATACGCCGAGATTCCGAGAATTGCCGTCAAGAGACCGCCCTCACAGGTTCACGTACCGTGGCCCGCCGCCCCCCTCGGGCGTCACCCAGTTGATGACCTGGTACGGGTCCATGATGTCACAGGTCTTGCAGTGGACGCAGTTCGACGCGTTGATCTTCAGCCGCTTCCCGCCGCGCTCGGGGTCGTCCTCCATCTCGTAGACCTCGGCGGGGCAGAACCGGGTGCAGGGGTTCCCATACTCCCGGGTGCACTTCGTGCGGCAGATCTCCGTGTCCGCGACGACGAGGTGGCATGGCTGGTCCTCCTCGTGCTTCGTGCCGGATTCGTAGACCCCGGAGAGGCGATCGAAGGTCAGCTTCCCGTCGTACTTCATCCGGACGCAGGGCGGCGGTTTCGGCCCGAACTGCATCGCGAGCGTCCGGATCCGCTCGTGGCCGGCGTGCATCCCCATCCGGTCCGCGAGCCCCCGGCCCTTCGTGGCGAGGGAGAGCAGGGCGTTCGCCATGCCCCGGACGAAGCCCCCCTCGAAGCCCTGGTGGATGTTCCGGGCCGCGCGGAGCTCCTCGTGGATCCACGATCCCTCGACCTTCGTCCGGAAGGCCGACAGCGCCTTCGTCGAGAAGTCCCCGGCCGCCAGCGCCTCGGCGATCGTCTCGGCGGCGAGCATCCCGGATTTCATCGCGAGGTGGATGCCCTTCAGGCGGAGCGGGTTCAGGTAGCCCGCGGAGTCCCCGATCACCAGACCGCCGTCCACGACCCCGGGCAGGACCGAGTAGTACCCGCCCTCGGGGATCGTCTTGGCCCCGTACTGGATCATCTTACCGCCGTCGAGGAGCGCCCGGAGGGCGGGATGGGTCTTCCACGTCTGGAAGAGCCCGTGCGGATCGGTGTAGGGGTGCCGGTAGTCGAGCCCGGTGACGAGACCGAGGTCCCAGACGTCGCCCTTCATGCCGTAGATGAAGCCGCCCCCGAAGGTCTCCCGGTCGTGGGGCCAGCCCATCGTGTGGTAGACGCGGCCGGGGGGGACCCGGCCGGCGGGCATCTGCCACAGCTCCTTCACGCCGATGGCGTAGACCTGCGGGTTCGGACCCGACAGGCCGAACTGCCGGGAGAGGCTCTTCGTGAGGGAGCCCCGCGCCCCCTCCCCGAGGACCGTGACCTTCGCCCGGATGTCGATGCCCGGTTCGTAGTTGCCCTTCTTCTCTCCGTGCTTGTCCACCCCCTTGTCGCCGGTGCGGACGCCGACGACCCTCCCCTCCTCGACGAGGAGTTCGACGCCGGGGAACTCCGGGAAGAGCTGGACCTGCCCGGTCGCCTCCACGAGGCCGGCCATCCACCGCGCGAGCTTCCCGAGCGAGCAGACGAAAAGCCCGTGATTGTCGAGCGCCTTCGGGACGAAGGGCGCGCGGATCTTCCGCCCCCCCGTCAGGTACCAGATCTCGTCGTGGTCGACGGGCGCCTCCAGGGGGCAGTCGCGCTGCGCGTAGTCCGGCACGAGCTCGGCGAGGGCCCGCGGGTCGAGGACCGCTCCGGAGAGGGCGTGGAAGCCGATCTCCTTCGCCTTCTCGATGACGACGAGCATGACGTCGTCCCGGCCGGCGAGAAGCTGCGAGAGGCGCAGGGAGCACGCCAGGTTCGCCGGCCCGGCGCCGACCATCAGGACATCGACCTCGAGGACTTCGCGCTCGCTCATCGGACCCTCCCTGCGGCCGGCACATTATGCTTGAATGGGACCATGCGTGGCATCTCTCTCGTGCCCGTTCTCGTACTCTTCGCGGCGGCGGCCGCGGGCGCCCCGAAGGACGTCCCGAAGGCGGACGTCTCGGTCATCAACCTCGTGAACAGCGCCGGGAAGTGGCAGGAGGTCCATGACCGGGTCCGGCCGCTCATCCTCGAGCACGGGAAGGAGAAGGACGAGGCGAAGCGGGCCGCCCTGACGGAGCGGATCGTCTCCGAATTCGGCAAGCCGGCCATCGAGGTGCTGATCCGCTACCGGGAGCCGAACCTGGTCCCGGTGTTCTCGAAGCTCTGCGAGGCGCAGGACTGGTATGTCCGCCGCCTCGCCATCTTCGGGCTGCAGCGCAACTTCGGCTTCTCCGCTCTCGACCGGATCGTCCTTCTCACCGGGGACGACAACCCCCTCGTCCGGGAGATCGCCGCCACCACGACGGCGATCCTCCACCACGCCGCCGTGAAGCACCGCGAGCTGATCCCGAAGGGGCTCGAGCCCGCGGACAAGGAGGTCCTGAAGAACCTCGGGAAGCGCAGGAAGGACGACCTGAAGGTGCTCACCGTGCGGCACGGCGTCGAGGAGAATCCCTTCGTCAAGTCGGCGATCGCGGCCGCCGTCGAGGTGATGGGGAAGCGGTCCCTCCTCCTCATCCACACCGAGCCCGTGAAGGAGGCCCCGCCGGGCCGCTACGTGCCGCGCCTCGAAGGCGGGGAGGTGAACGCGTACCAAACGGGGAGCGGCATCTCCTCCGCCGGGGCGGGGAAGCTCGCGCCGACGAAGGGCTGGGCCTACCCGGTGTTGCTCTATCCCCGGGAGGTCTTCAGTACCACCTCCGACACGCCGCTCGTGCCGCTGCCGGAGAAGCGCAACTCGTACCACTACGGCCACGACTGCGGCTGGTTCCTCGAGGGCAGCGGGATCTACGCGATCGCCGATGGCGTGATCCGCTGGATCCGCAGCGGCGGCGACTGGGGCGGCCTCATCGTCGGCGAGTACATGGCGGAGGACCGGAGCAAGGTCACCGCCCTGAACGGCCACTGCGGCATGTGGGTCTTCGTGGAGGGCGGCGAGGCGGTGAAGGCCGGCCAGCTCATCGGACAGATGGGGCTCTCCTTCTCGGCGGAGAACGGCGGCCACGGCGCCCACGACCACTTCGGGATGTTCAGCGGGGGTTTCGTGGAGGGCCACTGCTACGGCCGCGGAACGCAGGACCGCACGGCGGACGGCTGGCTCGTGCCGGCGGACTTCCTGACCCCGAAGGTGGACGGCGGGAAGATCGCCCCCGACAGTTACCGCTAGCAGCCCGTCGGGGCCGGGGACGTTCTCAGCAATGCGACCCTTTACCCCGACGGGCTGCCAGAACACGTCTCCACCGGGCTTCGGGGCAGGTCGAGTGGAGAAGGGTGGACTTGCCCGTCTGCCGCGATCCCCACAGCGCGGGCACGCCCGCAACCCTGTCGCGACGGGCGCGCCCGCGCTGTCTCATTTCTGCGGGGAGGCAGATCCTCCCCGCACCGGCCGCTGCGCGGCCTCCCCTCCTCGCCGCCTTTTGGATAACACATGTAACTCTCGAGTCATGGAGCAGAAGTATCTGCCGCGCCGCTCCTTCCCGGCCGGCGGCGGCATCCTGCACGATGGTAGCTCGGGCGACCTCGCCTCCGAGCAGGCGCGCGGGCAAACCGGAGGCGAAGAAGTCGGGCCTTCCCTCACCGAAAACGCTCCCTGCGGGAGACCTGTATGGGGGAGCCGGACGAGGTGGGGGAGGAAAGCGATGCGCGATGCGAAGATGGGAGTGAACGGTACGTTCGTCCGGGGGGCCATGGTGCCGCTCGTCATCGGGCTCCTTGCGTTCCTGCCGATGGTGGCGATGGCCGGAAAGCCGTCGAAACCTCCGCCCACCGGCAAGTCGATCTACTACGAGGCGACCGGCCTGTGGCGCATGGCGTCGGACGGGTCGAACAAGACGTCCCTGCCCGGGAAGCTGGGGCGTCGCATGAGCGACATCCGGTACGGCGAAACCTACTGGACCGTGGACACCGTGCAGTGCGGGTACACCCCCGAGGGGTACGCGCGATACAAGGTCGTCGCGGCGCCCGCCGAGACCTCCGATACACCCTTCGTGATCCTCGACGACGCGAACATCAACCCTTCCTGCGCCACCTTCCGCCCCGGCTCCTCGCCGACGGTCACGTTCGCGGCGGTCGTCTGGGACGAATACGGCGATCCCACGGCCGGCCTCTACCAGGTTGCCTTCGCCACCGACGGGACGATCGGCGACCCCGAGTGGCTGATGGACTGCGACACCTTCGACGACTGGCTGAACAGCGACTACACCGAGACCGTCCCCCAGCTGGTCTGGCACGACTGGCTGGCCGACGGAGAGACGATCGTCTACGGGGACAAGGCCTACCAGTACTGGGGAAACGGGGGGAGCTGGCAGGCCCAGATCTACGTGGGGGACATCGACAACGCGAAGTCCACGCACACGGCCCTGATCGCGGACGGCCAGCCCCTCATGGGTTTCGGCGTGCACTTCAATTCCGACGGCTCGAAGGTCATCTACAACTGCGCCTACACCGGCATCTACGAGGTCGCCACGACCGGGAACGCCACGCCGGTCCGCTGGGTCTCGGATAGCCAGGCGGGACCCGTCGACTGGCTCGACGACGACACGATCGTCTACCACACGTTCAACTACCAGAAGAGGCGCTACGACATCTTCAAGCTGAAGCGGGGCACGGGCGCCACCTGCCTGACGAAGGACATCTCGGGATACGGGGCCATGGGCTGCGGCGTGCGTTGACCCGCCCCGCGATCGCGGGACCGGAAGGTCGCCACGGGGTGGGCGGTGTCGGGCACCCCGTGCCCGGCTGGGCGGCAGGACCGGGCTGCCGGCGCCAGTACGCCCTGTAGGCCGGAGGGCGGAGGCCCGCCGGAGCTTCGACCGGGCCCATGCCGGGCGAAGCCGGATTTCCCCTAGTGAAACCGCGGCCACCGGCAAAGAGATTCCGACGGGAGTGTGTGCTCCGGGCGCCTCTCCGTCGAGAGGAGCGTCCGGTGATGGGCGGGATCGACTCCGCCGGAGAGCCTGCGGCTGTCGCCGGTCCCGGCGTTGCGACCCGCGAGGGGCAAGGTATTCTGCGGAGGTTTCCCATGGGTAACTCGACGCGGAGGGGGGTCGGAGGGCGGAAGCGCTGGCCCGGGCGGCTGGCGGGGGTTCCGCCCTGGCTCGTCCTGCTTGCCGTCTGCTTTGCGGCCGGCGGGACGGGACCGGCCGAACTGCTGAAAGACATCAACCAGGTGCCGTCCCCGGTCGGCTCCTGGCCGACGTCGTTCACGCTGTTCGACGGGAACGTCTATTTCACGGCCTCGAGCTCGACTACGGGAAGCGAGCTCTGGCGGAGCGACGGGACGCCGGGGGGGACCGGACTCGTCCGGGACATCAATCCCGGTCCGCCCGGAGCCAACCCGGCACGGCCCACGGAGCTGAACGGGGCGCTCTACTTCGCGGCCGGCGACGGCTATCGGGGCGTTGAGCTGTGGAAGACGGACGGGACGGCGGCCGGCACGGAGATCGTGAAGGAGATCTTCCCGGGATCCGCCGGAGGGGCGGCGGGGCCGCGCCGGTTCGGAACTCTTCTCTACTTCGTCGGGACCGAACCGGAGCACGGCGCCGAGCTGTGGTGCAGCGACGGAACGGCGGACGGGACACGGCTGGTGAAGGACATCTGCCCGGGTCCCGGTGGTGGTGGCATCGTGGCCGCCACGTTCATGGAGGCGGGGGGCATCGTCTACTTCACGGCCAACGACGGTGCGACCGGCACCGAGCTCTGGCGGTCCGACGGAACGGCGGCCGGGACGTTTCTGACCCGGGACATCTGGGTCGGTACGAGCAACAGCGGCGTCGCCTCTCTCACGGCCGTCGGATCGCAGGTGTTCTTCGTCGCGGAAGACGGCACGAACGGCAAGGAACTGTGGCGGAGCGACGGCACGCCCGCGGGAACGGTCATGGTCGCCAACATCAACCCGGGTACGCCGGGCGCGACGACCAACCCCGGCAGCTCTCCCGCCAATCTGAAGGAGTGCGGAGGGTTCCTCTTCTTCACCGCCAACGACGGCGTGACCGGTGCCGAGCTCTGGCGAAGCGACGGCAGTCCCGCCGGCACGCTGAACGTCCTGGATATCCGGGCGGGTGCCCAGCCGAGCAGTCCGGCCAATCTCACCAACGTGGCCGGCCGGCTGCTCTTCCTCGCCAACGACGGGACCCGCGGGATTGAACTCTGGACCTCCGATGGGACGGCGGGCGGCACCGTCCTGGTGAAGGACATCAGGTCCGGAGCGCTGAACTGCAACGGCCAGAACCTGACCTGCGTGAATGGCCTGCTCTACCTGGCCGCCGACGACGGCACGAACGGTCGGGAGCCCTGGCGCAGCGACGGCACCGCCGCCGGCACCTACATGCTCGCGAACCTGAGCCCGGGGATGGCCGCATCGAACCCCGCCGCTTTCCAGCCGCTGGGGTCGGATGTGGTCTTCACGGCCACGACCGCTTCCACCGGCTCGGAGCTCTTCCGGAGCGACGGGACCACGGCCGGCACGGTACTGGTCGCGGACATCTTTCCGGGGGCCCCGAACAGCAACATCTCGAGCATGACCGCCCTCGCGGGCGGGGTCTGGTTCTCGGCCAACGATGGCGTCGCGGGGGTCGAGCCGTGGGTATCCGACGGCACGGCCACGGGTACGGTCCAGCTGGCGAACGTCTACCCCGATGTCGGTTCCTCCAGCCCGAACTCGTTCACGGCCCTGGGTGACCGGGTCTTCTTCGCCGCGAACGACGGCGCCGCAGGTTCCGAGCTGTGGTCGACCGACGGCACGGAGGGGGGGACGGCCCTTCTCAAGGAGCTGGTAACGGGCTTTGGCGGCGGAAACCCCCAGTACCTCACGGCCCTGTCCGGGCTCCTCTTCTTCGGCGGCAACCACCCGGCGGCGGGTTTCGAGGCGTGGGTCTCCGACGGCAGCGCGGACGGCACGGTCCTGCTGGCCGACACGATCACGGGCAGCGATGGCGGCGGTCCGGGCAACTTCCTCGAGTACCGCGGGGCCTTCTACTTCACCGACCGGCGTGGCGGCCTGTGGACGACCGACGGCACCCCGGCCAACACGAAGCGGGTCCGGAGCATCGCCTACAACATGTATGACAACATCTCGCCGAAGATGGTCACGGCCTTTGACCGGCTGATCATCGCCGCCCCCGCCGGGGATTACTTCCAGCTGTGGACGAGCGACGGGACGTCCGCGGGCTGCCAGAAGATCTTCACGTTCGGGGACTACTACACGACCCCGACGTTCTTCGTCGGAGACGGCATCGTCTACATCCTCCAGGCCGAGGATCTCGAGTTCGTCGCCGGGATCGAACTGTGGGCCACCGACGGCACGAAGGAGGGCACCCGGCTCGTGAAGGACATCTACCCCGGCTTCGGCATTGACAGACCGAACGACAGCTACCCATCAAACTTCGCGGCTCTGGGGGGGAAGGTCTACTTCTCCGCCATGAGCACCAGCGGGAGGGAACTGTGGTGCAGCGACGGGACCGAGGACGGCACCGTGGAGGTCAAGGACATTGCCCCGGGTGCGGCGTCCTCGAACCCGGGCAAAATCGTCGCGTGCGGTGACCTCCTGCTCTTTGTCGCCAATGACCAGATCCACGGCGCGGAGCTCTTCCGGAGCGACGGGACCGAGGACGGCACGGTCCTCGTCCGCGACATCCGCGAGGGGGCCGGAGGCGCGTGCGGCTACTCGTCCAACCTGGCGGCCCTGCCGGAGGGCCTCGGGGTCGCCTTCCCGGCCTTCACCGAGGACTACGGCATCGAGATCTGGGTCTCCGACGGCTCCGCCCGAAACACCTGTCGCGTCACGGATGCCGTCGAAGGGACCGGCTCCCTCCTGTTCAGTTGGATGACTCTCGCAGGGGACCGTCTCTTCCTCTCTGCCGATGACGGGGTCAGAGGGTACGAGCCGTGGATGGTGAAGACGTCGGATCTCGGGCGTGTGATCGAGATCGACGTGAAGCCCGGGGGCGGCGATAACCCGATCAACCGCAAGAGCCGCGGCTCGATCCCGGTCGCGATCCTCTCCACGGACGACTTCGACGCCCCGGCGGAAGTCGACCCGGACTCGCTCACGTTCGGCCACACCGGCTTCGAGGAGAGCCTGGTGCGCGTCTCGCGCGGGGAGAAGGACGGGGACCACGATGACGGCCACGATACGCCCTACGGCGAGGACGTGGATGGGGACGGCGACCTCGATCTGGTCTGCCACTTCGCCACGGACAAGACGGATTTCGACAAGAAGGACACGCAGGGGATCCTCCGCGGTCACACGAAGGACGGGGCGATCCTCCGGGGTGCGGACAAGGTCTGCATCGTGAAGTGAAGTCAATGCCCGGGGGGCGGCTCCCGCCGCTCCCCGGGCCTTCTCCGGATGGACCCGGCGGCCTCCATGGAGAAGGCCGCCGACCACCTCGCGGGACTCTGACCCGGCGGTCCGGATCGCCGATCGCGGTGGCCGGTCGGCGGACGTGGCAGCCGGCTCTGCGCGATCACGGGGAACTTCGCGGGCGAGGCCCGGGGGCCGTATCGTGAGTCCGGGGAACCGGGAGGCACCTCCATGAGGATCCGGTCGGCCGTCATACTGCTCGCCTTCCTCACGATGGCTCCCCTTGTCCGCGGCGCGGACCCGGAGCGCTCGCCGTGGCTCGACGTGACGCGCCTCGAGGGCGACTTCACCATCCGGGTGAACGACAACCAGAAGATCGAGCTGGGCGAAGCCGCGCCCGGCGCCGTGGTGATCCACGACGCGTCGTGGGCGGTCCAGGGGACCTTCGTCCTCGACCTGCCGCGCGACGAGGACGGCGAGCGCCGCGTCCCGGGCCCCGGCGCCCGCTGTGGTTCCTTCGACGGGCGGACGAACTCCAGCGCCGCGATGTCCGGCGACTATGGCGTCCGTCCCGGGCCCGGCATCAAGACCGGCTACGTGGTGAGCGACACGCTCTCCCCGCGGGATGAGCGGGCGGGGAAGTCGAACCATGTCCGCTTCGGCTTCGACGTCGAACTCGGCACCTTCGACTTCGGACTCGCGGCGGACTACGAAGGCCGGCTCGTCACCGACTCCGGCGAGTACCTTCGGAAAGTCCGCGAGGGGCTCTCCGGCGTGCAGGGCGAGGGCAAGGAACTCGCGAAGCTCCTGGAGGCGCTCGCTCTCTCGGCCGTCCCGCCGGGCTCGAAGCCCTTCCGGATGCTCGTCGAGGCGAGCTACGACGACGGGAAGCTCCCCGCGTCCCCCGGTGTCGTCAGCGGGACGAAGAAGGTCAAGTTCCAGCCCTTCGAGGTCCTCGGCCCCGCGGTCGAGGGGACGTTCACCTTCTCCCTCCGTCCGAGCACGGACGGGCCGAGGATCGACATCGTGAAGATCGAGCAGAGCGGCGGTCCCCGCACGCGGGATCCGAAGCAGCTCGTCTTCGAGGGCGGGTCCCTCACCTTCGTCGCCGAGGCGAAGGTGGATCCCCCGGAGTTCGCGACGTCCGTCGAGTGGCGGGCGCCGGAGGTCGGCGGGGAGAAGGCGGTCGTGACCGGCCGGACCGCGGAGGGAGGCGTTGCGAAGGCCGAGTTCACGTACCGCAAGCTCCCCGCGGACAACGCGGAGTTCGGGTGCCGGGAACTCCGGGCATTCGCGGGCGACGACGAGGCCGTGAAGCCGTTCGACCTCTTCTTCGCCCGCGACGGGAAGGACAACCCGGTAGAGCCCGAGGCCGGTGGCGGGAAGGCCCCCAACTGGTTCGTCTACTGGCGCCAGGGCGCCGTTCCCGGCCTCGAGAAGTTCGAATTCTCGACGGACACGTCGATGGGCGGGGGGTACCAACCCCGTTCGGGGCGGCTCCTGGCGACGGCATCGACGCCGGGCGTGATCCCGGCGCTCGACGCCACCCTCGAGACGAAGGACGGCACGCGTACCTACCACCTGGTGCGCCGGCGGGCGGAAGGCATCCACGCCGCGGCGGCGGTCGTCCTCCACGAGCTCCGCCACAAGGAACTGCACGAGATGAAGGGCGACGACTACGACCGCGACGCGGTCACCGACGACGTCGAGACGGCGTCGGCCGAGCCGTGGCTCGACGTATTCCAGCCGAACACCTACGCGAACTTCGTCGCGGAGCTGTTCTTCGGGGACACCGAGGCCCATGTCGCCGCGGGTGCGGACGACGACGAGAAGGGTGCGCGCCGGCGGGCGGTCGAGGAGACGCGCGGGCAGCTCCTCGTCAAGGGCGACAACGAGTTGCTCGCGATCATCGCCGAGGAGGGCGCCGAGCCCGACGAGGCCGCCGACTGGGCCTTCCCCGGGAGCCAGGCCGGCGCCCCGTAGCAGCCGGTCGGCGTGAGGCCTCCAACAGCGTGAAGGCCTACGGCGACGGGCTGTTACCGGTGCGTCAGCGCCGGAACGTCTCGACCGCCTTGCCGCAGAACTCCTTCTGCCCGGAGACGAACTTCGCGATCGTGTTGAACCGGAGGACCTTGCTGCCGCCGCCTGAAAGCCCGATGACGAGCCGGCGCTGGTTCATCGCCCCCCGCTGCTCGATCGATGCGATGTCCGCCCTTTCGATGCTCTCGACGGCGGTGACGTTCTTCTTCACGCCGAAGAAGCCCATCTTCACGCGGAGCAGGGCCAGCCGCTGGTCCGTGACCGCTCCGTAGAAGTACTTCATCACGAGCCATGAAAAGAGCGGTCCGAGAAGAAGGGCCTGCGCCCACACCCCCGGCCCGCGCCACCCGAATCCCGTCGCGAGAACCTTCTCACCGGGCCGGAGCACTTTCGCGAGCTCCGTCACCACGAAGTCGTCGTGTTTGGCCATCTGTTCCCTCCTGTCTAATCAGGATATGCTTGTCCGAGTCAGGGCCGAGGAGATTTAACCCAGACGTTGCCGATGGTCACACGCCGGTTCGGCATGGCGCCGCTGGCCTTCGGGACCGGTATCGGGGCGGAACTCCGCAACGGGGTCGGGGTCGCCTCCATGGGCGGCATCCTGATCTCCGGCGTGCTGACGCTCTTCGTTCTCCCCTCCCTGTACTTCCTCCTCGATGGCCCGCGGCCGGGGTCCACGCCGGAGGCCGGCCGCCCGTCGAGAAGGGGCTGCCGTGGGCGAGAGGCTCACGGACGTGCCTGGTCAGCGGTGGGACACCGACCCGGGCCGCACTTCAATCCCGCCACCTCGGGTGATGATGACGAGACTCCGGGCGGGGAGGTCGCGATGCTGTTCCACAGCGCGGGCACGCCCGCAACCCTGTCGCGACGGGCGCGCCCGCGCTGTCTCATTTCTGCGGGGAGGCAGATCCTCCCCGCGTGGGCCGATCGCGTGCTCCCCCGGAGCCCGCTCCCGCGGCAGAGCCGCGGAGGCCCACGAAGGGCCGCTGCGCGGCCTCCCGTCCTCGCCGCCTGCGGCGGCGTGCGCCTCCGGCGCACGCTCTCGCGAAATCTGCGAGCGGCGCGAAGATTTCGAAGGTCAGTAGTACAGTCCCGTCGGGCCAGCGCACTTCGAGGATGTCCACTCGCGGCCGGTCACCGAGGCCGAACGTGAGGGCCGGATCGATCTGCACTTCAGACCGGCACTCCGGGCCTTGGCGGCCTCCCGTGGTCGCCCGGGGGCCGAAGACCGTCCCCGTGGAGGTGAGGGCGGGAAAGACCGGGAGGCTGCGGTCCCGCTGGAAGTTCGTGGTCGAAAAGCGCCCCCCCTTGCCCTGCGGTTATCCGCCGCCAAGCCCTCCCTCCACGATGCCTCCCACGCCATGCACGACGGCGCGGCCTGCTCCTTCTGCCTTCGCTCACTCCCCGCGGCCGCAGCACTTCTTGTACTTCCGTCCGCTCCCGCAGGGGCAGGGGTCGTTGCGGCCGATCTTCGAGACCGGCGAGACGATGGGCTTTGGCCGGTCGGAAGCGGCCTCCGCGAAGGCCTCCGAGAGCGCCTTGACGTAGAGCCCCCTCGAGCGGCCGCCCGCGATGCGGCCCTGCGCCTCCATCTCCGCGAGGAACGCCCCGCAGAGGGCGGGGATGGCGGGCCGGACCGACTCCGGCGTCGCCATTCTCGCGACGCCCTCGAGGAGCCCGGACCGGAGATCCGGCTCCTCGACCTCGGCCGGCTCCACGTCCCGCGCCGCGCACGCCGTCGAGAGGAACCGGACGAGGATCTCGGGCGCGAACTCCCGGGCGGGGGACGCGTGGTTCAGGAAACCGGCGGATCGGCAGAAGTCGTCCACCCAGCTCTCGATCTGCTCCTGTCGGTGCGGACTCGGCATGTCGGCGAGGATACCGCGGATCCTGACGCGGCCCGATCCGACTTCGAACGGTTTCGCCACGTCGCCAACCGGACCAGTTCCGCGTCAGCGTCGGCCGGCCCCTCGCGCCACGACCCCCAAGGACGGGCTGGCTCGACGGCCGTGGACGTCAGCGCCATGCGGTGAGCTGGACGTCGTTCACCATCACCATGCCCGGCACGTTCGGCTGGCGGCTGTGGGAGACGCGCCGGACGAGGAAGCCCTGCTGGCGGTCGAAGTAGTACCCGAAGGACTGCAGGGGACCCTCCGTCACCAGTCCGACCACCTGGCCGTCCACGTGGCCCACCCGCATCGTGAAGCCGGTGAAGGGGTCGCGGTCGATCTCCTGTCCGACCTTCAGTCGGGCCAGGACCTCCGGTGCGATGCCGACGGGCGGCAGGGATCCCGGTCCGCTCACCGCGGTGAAGCCGCCTTCCGCCACGGCGCCCTGCATCGCGGAGCGGCCCCGCACGAAGAGCCAGTCGGCTCCCCGCCGCTCCACGAGCACCTCCTCCGCCACCGGGCTCGGTGTCGGCACGATCCCTTCCCCCTGCATCCCCGTCTGCCCGCGGTACGAGAAGCTCTGGACGCGCGGCGTCCACTCGGGGGGCGGCGCGGCCAGCCACGGGAGGTCGAGCTGCCGCGCGCCGAGGAACTCGATGAAGGTGGCGTGGGAGACGGAGTCCGGGAGGGTGCCTGTCCGGTCCCGGACATCCGGCGCCTGGCGGAGCAGGCGCCGCAGTGACAGCATCCGGCCGGAGGCCTGGTCGAAGGCGAAAAAGGTCCGGTATCCGTCGCCCTCCACGGTGATCGTGGTGGCGTCGAAGGTCTGGTTGGCCGCCGTCCACTGGGCCGCCCGGGCCACCATCTGGCCCGCGGGAGGCGGCTTGTCTTTCGTCCACGGGTTGCTCTCCCGCAACCGCGCCTGGACCTGCGGGTGCATCCAGAAATCCCCCCCGGTCTCCAGCGAACCGAGCATGTCCATGTGGCTCGTGAGGACGGGGGTCCGCATCTCGTCGGCGAAGAGGTAGAAGGGCTCGGCGAGCACCACGAACTGCTTGTCGATCGCGGCGATGGTCACCTGCAGGAGGCCCTGAGAGGAGCGGCCGACGCGCTCCCGCGCGTACCTCTTCTTCGTCTCCTTGTCCTCCCATTCGCCCTCTTCGTCGGCCACCCAGCCGTTCACCGAGCCGGCGAGCTGGCCCGTCATCATGTAATAGGTCATCCGGTATCCGGGTTTCGCCCAGTCCGGCACGAGCGGCCCCGGCGCGGGCGGCGGGGGAAGCGGATCCCGGCGCTCCTCCCCCGGCCGGGTGAGGGTCATCGCCGAGCCGTCCGCGGTGCGCAGAACGAGCGCGCCCTGCGGTGTGAAGTGGAACTTGAAGGCCATGGCCGGCGCCGAGTCGGGCTCGATGGTCAGAGTGTCACCCTCCACCCGGTAGCGCGAGCACCAGGTGGACCTGTACGCCCCCGTCGCGCGCGGTCCAGGTGCCGGCGAGGCCGAGGGTCTGGGCCGTGGTGGCGGCGGCGCCGATGCCGATCACGAGGAAGAGGAGGACGAGGCGGAGGATGCGACCGGTGGTGGGCACGAGGCTCTCCTTCCTGCGGGCGGGGACCCCAGCAACGTCCCGGATTCTAGACCCGCCCGTTCCGGCCGGCAACGTCCATCCTCGGCGCGGGCGGGACCCCGGTCCGGCAGTCCGTTTCCCGCGTGCTTCGGGCGCCGGCTTGCGGCAGAATCATGGGTTGGAGGGAACCGCGATGAAAACCGCCCCGCTCGCTCTGCTTTCGGTCCTCATGCTGGCCGCTTCCCCCGCCGCGGCGGCCCCTGCCGTCGTCTCCTCGGAACCCGAGGACGGCACCGTGGGAGTGTCCGTGGACGTGGGCGTTCTCCGAATCGACTTCAGCGAGGACATGGACCAGGGCTCGCACTCCCTGTTCCTCAGCGACCGCGGCGACTTCCCGCCGCTGCGCGGCGAACTCGGGAACCCGTGGGCGGGGCCGCGGCGGTGCGAGGTCCGGCTCCAGAAGCTGGAGCCCGGCCGGACCTACGCCGTCCGGCTGAACAACGCGGCGAAGGGTCGACAGGGCTTCCGGTCCGCGGCCGGGGTGCCCCTGCCGGACACCGTGATCGCCTTCCGGACGGCGGATGCGGCCGCCCCGCCGGCACCGCCCCCGGCTCCTCCTCCCGTTCCGCCGGGACCGCCTCCCGCGCCGCCGCCGGCCCCGCCGCCCGGCCTCCCCTCCGTGCCGGCGCTGGACCTCGGTCCGGTGAGCGAGGATCCCTCCCGGCAGTGGACCGTGGTCGTCTACATGGCGGCCGACAACGACGTGGAGAAGTACGCCCCGGAGGCGCTGAACGACATCGAGGCGAAACTGCCGGACCGTGGCGTGGAGGTGATCGTCCTCTTCGACCGGGCCAAGGAGTACGACACCACGCACGAGGACTTCACCGACACCCGCGTCTACCGTGTCCGGAAGGGGGCGCGACCGGATGCCTTCGAGTCGCAGGTGCTCGCCCACCCCGGCGAGTGGAACCTCGGCGACCCGGCTTCCCTCGCCGCCATCGTGGCCGCGGCGCTGAAGACCTTTCCGGCCCCCCGGAGCCTCCTCGTCATGTGGGACCATGGCCAGGGCTGGTCCGAGAGCGCCGCGGACCACGAGGCCCCGGGCAACGCGAAGGGCAGGGACGCATTGAGCCTCCCCGAGCTCCGCGCCGGCATCCAGGCCGGTCTCGCCGCCGCCGGCCGGCCGAGACTCGACGTCGTGCTCTTCCACATGTGCCTCATGGGCCAGGTGGAGGTCGCGACCGAGCTCCTGGGCGTGGCCGACTGCATGGTCGCCTCGGAGGCGATGATCCCCTGTGCCTACGTGCCCTACGGAGACCTCTTCGCCTCTCTCGCCGGAGCCTCCGACGCGCGGACCGCGGCCGAGCGCCTGGCCGGGGTCTACCAGGCCATGTACCGGGCGAAGGACGACAAGCTCTCCACCGCCTCCGCGGTCGACCTCCGTGCGCTCCCGGGCCTGCTCGACGCCCTCGACGCGCTGGCGACCAGGCTCGGGCCCGTGGCCGGCGCCGCCT
>JALOQY010000272.1 GCA_025459285.1 Planctomycetota bacterium
GACGGCGCGATCGGCGCCACCTTCCGCGACCTCGTACCGCGGGTGATGCGCCACGGCCCCACCGACCTCGTGGTCGTCGCCGGCGAAGTGGGCGGAGCACAGGAGGAGTTGCTGGCGGCGGACTTCCGGGACCATCCGGAACGCTACCCGAAGCCCCTCGTCGCCCTCCTGTCCGGAGCCCGCGCCCCCGCGGGAAAACAGATGGGACATGCCGGTGCGATCGTCTCCCCCGGCCAGGAGTACGGTACCTTCGCGAGCAAGCGGGCCGCCCTGACCGCGGCGGGGATCCCGGTCGTCAACAGCCAGACCGACCTCGTGGAAGCCGTCCGCCGGGCGCTCGGCGCGCGGACGTACTTCGGCCCGGACCGGTACTACGCCCGGATGCGCGCCGTCTGGGAGGCCGCACCACCCGCCGCCTCCTGGAGCACGCGGATCACGTTCGTCGCGCCGAACCGTCTCGCCGTCGCCGGCATCCCGCTCCCCGCGGTCATCGCGGACCGCGGACTCCTCGAGGCCGCCGCCCTCCTGACGGAACTCGCCCTCCCCTCCCCGGACGCCCTGACCGGTTTCCGCAGGGAAGCCCTCGCCGCGGCACGCTGCCCGGCACCGTCTCTCCCCTTCCGGCCGGACGAGCAGTTCTCCACCGCGCTCGCCCGCTTCCTCCTCCTCGATCCGGTGCTTTCGGAACCCGCGGCCTCCGAGGCGGACCGCACCGTCCGGGCTCTCGGCCGGTCCGTGCGCGGGATCGCCGCACTCCTCGGCCACGAGGACCGCCTCGACGGTGCCCCGACCTTCGAGGAGGCGGTGGCTGCCGCCGCCGGACTTCTCGACCCGACGCCCCCGCGGGTACGTCTTGTCGAATCCCTGGCCGTCGCCTCCGTCGACCATGGCGTGACGCCACCCTCGGCCCAGGCCGCGATCCTCGCCGCCACCGTCCGCGCGCCCTACCCCATGGCACTCGCCAGCGGAGTCGGGGCGATCACCGACGTCCACGGCGGCGCCGGCGAGGAGGCCGCGCGGTTCTTCCTCGCCTGTCTCGATCGGGCGGCGCGCGACGGGGTTCCCGCCGCCGAGGGCGCCCGCCGTCTGCTCGCCGAGTCCGCACGCAGCGGCCGGCGCGTCGCCGGCCTCGGCCATCGCATCCACACCCGGGATCCGCGGCGCGACGTCCTGCTGTCGCTCGCCCGATCCGCGGGCAGTGCCGGGCCATGCGTCGCTCTCCTCGAGGTCGTCGAAGATCTTTTCGAGGAGACCCGCGGCTTCGCCCTGCCGGTGAACGTGGACGGCGTGATCGGCGCGATCGCCGCCGATCTCGGCCTGCCGGCCGTCGCGGCGAAGGCCCTCTTCATCCTCGGACGCGTGGCCGGGCTCTCCGCCCACTACTTCGAGGAAGTGGCCACCCAGCCTCCGATGCGCCGGGTCCGATTCGAGTCGGCTGTTTATCGCGGCAAGACTATTGACAATGGTTCCTGAAGAAGGTAAACTTCCCCCATTCGATGTGGCTGCGCCGGTGAACGGGAGGCGCGAGCAGGAGAGGAGCCAGATCGGCAAAAAGAGAAAACCGTAGCCAGGGTTGCCCTCAACGGGCTTAAAACTTCCACCTCATCCCTATTCTCCAAGAAGTAACCCTGGCTACTCAAAACTCGGGGGCGCGCAAGCGCCCCCGGTTGTTTTCCCGGACCGTCCCCGCCGGACCGCCGGTTCTACTCCCGTTCCGCCGAGGAGAAGATCGCCGAGAACCGCGGGTCCCCCCACAGACTCGCGAGGTCCGGGTCGGTGCGCGCATGGGCCTCGTCCCGGAAACCCGCTTCCACCGCGAGCCCGAGCCAGTAGAGCGCCTCCTCGGGACTGCCCGCCAGAGCGTGGGCGCAGGCGATGTTGTAGACCGCCGCCGCCGAACCCGGACGCACCTTCGCGTACTCCGTGAAGTCCCGGATGGCCAGCGTGTACTGCCGGAGTCGCAGGCCGCAGATCCCCCGCTGGAACAGGACA
Organism: Planctomycetota bacterium; assembly: GCA_025459285.1. Lineage (GTDB taxonomy): Bacteria > Planctomycetota > JAJSAM01 > JAJSAM01 > JAJSAM01 > Prado167. Next base: position 1,993 of record JALOQY010000272.1, read on the forward strand.
CTCGGTTCGCGAAGTCCGAGTGACCACGCCCGTGACAGGTCCGCCGACGCCGCTTCCGGCCGACCGAGGTCGATGAGGGCGTCCGCGCGCCACAGGAGGGCGATCACGAGGCCCGGGTCCTCGGCCAGCGCCCGGGACAGCAACTCCGAAGCCTCGGGCGCACGGCCCATCAGGAGGAGGAGCGCACCCCGCGCCGAAACCCCTGCCGGCGCCTCCCGGTTCTCGCCAAGGACCGTCTGCAGATCGCTCTGGATCTCGTCCGTCGCAACAGCCTCGTCGAGAGACCGGCGGGCCCGGCGGAGCAGCGCTTCCGGGTGTCGCGCAAGGGCCGCGCGATCGAGGGCCCGGGCCCCGTCCTCCTCGAGACCCGCGGCGAAGGCCGCCTCCGCCCGGAGCAGGTGGGCGGTACCGTCCTCCGGGAACCGGCGCGCCAGGTCGAGCGCGGCCTCTTCCACGCCGGCGAAGTCCCCCGTCGCGAGCCGGATCCGGCCACGTTCGAGAAGCAGGGCGCGGTCCCCCGGAGAGGCCTCGAGGGCCCCGTCGATCGCCCGCGCGGCACGCACGAGGCGCCCCGCCGCGCGCTCCTCCCGTGCCGCATCGAGCGAGGAGGCCGGGGGAGGCTCCGCGGGCGCGGGCGGGGGGACCGGGGGCGCGGGATCCGGCTCCACGAGCCGTCGGGTCCGAAGCGTGGACAGCGTGGTCCGGGCCGCCTCGACGGCATCATCTTCCGCCGGACGGACCTCGCCCGACTCCGGTTCCCCGCTCTCCGAAGCCGACAGGAACAGGACGAGGAGCGGCCGCCCCGGCGTCCTGTCCCCGGCCGCCGCGGCGGCCGCGCCGAGCGCCGCGGCCACCTCTGTCGGGCGGGTGAGCCGCGCGGTCAGCCGGACCTCCCCCGACCCGTGCCCGGGAAGCCGCCCCGCGACGTGCCGCCGCACGATCCTCTCGGATCGGAAGGAGACATGGATGCGGACCGTGTCTCCCTCCCTCACGGCGGCCCGGGACGAGAGGGCCACCACCGGAACGGCGGCACGGGGGCCGCCCGGGAGACGCTCGAATACCCTCACGGGTGCCAGGGGCCCCGGCGGGACCGCGAGACGGATCTCCCGGACCTCAGAAAGCGATAGCACACGACTCGCCCCGTCCGGGTACGAGGTGAATCCGAATTCCGTCCCCCGGTCTTCCACGATTCCAGCGAACTCCCCGCCATCGGTGAGCAGCACCCGGTCCATCGTGAGTCGCCGGGCGTCGGCCCGGACGAGCACCGCCGATGCGCCCCGCGCCGCCGCGTCGCGCACCGCGTCCACAGGGAACTCCGCGGCCTCCAGCAGGACCACCCGGCCGGGCAGACGCTCCCGAGGGTCCACGGGCATTCGATCCACCCGTCCTTCCACGGTGCCCGCCGCCGACTCCGGAAACGGCACGAAGTCCTCGCCGAAGCGGAGCGCTCCGGCCGGAGTCCACACGGAACTCACGGGAGCGGCGGACTCGAAGTCCGCGGCCACGGGCAGGAACCACCCCGGCCGCCCGGCCGGCTCGAAGCCGAAACGGGCCAGCCGTGCAGCGAGGAAGGCCGTGGCGGCTTCCTCCCCGCGACCGGGTCCATGGTCCGCGCCGAACTCCGGCGCCGACAGGAAGCGCTCCACGAACCGGACCTCGCCGGCATCGATCCCCGGCGCGGGTGCACCGGATATCGAGGTCGCGAACGCGACGAAGACCAGCAGACTCGGCAGCGAACGGATCAGGGCACGACCTCGGCGCGACGGAGGAGTTGCCGGCAACTCCGCGCGCCCTCGACGATCGTCGCGATCCGAACCCGGATATCCTCCGGCAGGTCGGGCCGGCGCAGCAGGAGTTCGCCGTAGCCGAGGATCGACGTCAGGTGATTCCCCAGAGCGTGCCGGAGCGTCGAGGTCACCCCCTCCGCCGCGGGGACGAGCGAAAAGTCCCCGGCGGTGGTCCCGGTCGACGCCTCTCCCCGGACGACATGGAATCCGGCCCCGGCAAGCGCTGCCGCCAGGGGTTCCGGCACGCCACGTTCACCCAGGTAGATGGTCGCCAAGGGAGCCTCCGAGGAGCCACCATCGTACCGGAGACACTTCCCGTAGTTCTTGATTTCGGGCGAGAGCCGACCTAGCATCCGTTGTTTCCCCGGAGAATCCCCTCCGGGCTCCTCGAACGGGCAGAAGGATCATGGCCGATACCGAGAACAAGACCGACGAAGCCGTCAAGAACGAGACCCCCGCGAACGAAACCCCCCGTTTCGAGAGCGAGGCGAAAACGACTGGCCCCTGCAAGGTAGAGGTCACCATCCGGGTGCCCCTGGAGACGATCACGAAGGAGTTCGACGACCGCTACAAGGAGCTGATCCGAACGGTGGCCTTCCCCGGCTTCCGCCTCGGCCACGCTCCCCGCCGGCTCGTGGAGAAGAGGCTCGGAGACGACATCCGCGCCGAGGTGAAGGAGCATCTCGTCACCGAGTCCTTCAAGGACGCGATCGAGCGGCATTCGATCGACCCTCTCCGCGAGCCGGAGGTCGATCTCGCGTCGGTCGAACTCACGGACGGCATGCCCATGCAGTACAGCGCCGTCTTCATCGTCCGCCCCGTCGTGGAGGTGAAGGACTACTCCGCCCTGAGCGTCAAGGCGGCCAGGCCCGAGGTTTCCGAGAGCCAGGTCGAGGCGGTGCTTGCCGGCATGCAGCGGCGCCATGCCGTGCTGGCGGTCCGCGCCGGCGAGAAGGTCGCCGAGAGGGACGTCGCGATCCTCGACGTCCTCGCCACCGTGGGCGACGAGAAGATCGTCGAGCGCGAGAACGTCGCCTACGAGCACCCCGACCAGTTCGTCGCCGGTCTCCACCTCCCCTCCGTCCCGGCCGCGGTCCTCGGCAAGGGCTCCGACGATCGGTTCACCATCACCGAGAAGCTCCCGGAGGGCTGGCCCGACAAAGCCCACGCGGGGAAGGAGATGGTCGTCGCCTTCACGGTCCGTGAGGTGAAGCGCTACGAACTGCCGGAGATCGACGATGCCTTCGCCGCGAAGCTCGACTACGACACTCTCGACGAACTGAAGGCCGACGTCCGCAAACGCGTCGAGCGCGAGGCGGAGTCCGAGGCCGGCCGGGAGACGGATCGGCGTATCGTCGACGCCCTGGTCGCCGCCACCCCCTTCGAACTCCCCGAGGACGTGGTGCACGAAGAGACGGCATCCCGCGTGAAGCACTTGAAGGCCCGGCTGCGGATGAGTGGCGCGGCCGAGGACGAGATCGAGCGGCGCGAGGCCGAAACCGTCGCCGCGGAACGTTCGGAGGCCGAGCGCGATCTGCGGGCAATGTTCGTTCTGGAGGCCATCGCCCGCAAGGAGAAGATCCTCGTCACGGAGAGCGAGGTACAGGAGCGGATCGCCCAGATGGCGAGCGCCTACCACCGGACCATCGAGGAGATGGAGGAGTACATCGAGCAGAAGGACATGCTCTCCTCCATCCGCGCGGGCATGCGCGAGCAGAAGGTGATGGACTTCCTGAAGAAGACCGTGAAGATCGAGGCCTGACATGGAGCGCGGCTACATCATCCCCTACGTCATCGAGAAGACCGGCCGCGGAGAGCGGGCGTACGACATCTATTCCCGTCTTCTCGAAGACCGGATCGTCTTCATCGGAAGCCCCCTCGACGACGTGGTGGCCAACGTGGTGATCGCCCAGCTCCTGTTCCTGCAGAAGGAGAACCGTCACCAGGACATCCAGGTCTACATCAACTCGCCCGGCGGGTACGTCACCTCGGGACTCGCGATCTACGACACCCTGCAGTTCGTCCAGCCGGATGTGGCCACGTACTGTCTCGGACAGGCTTCCTCCATGGCCGCCCTGCTCCTCGCGGCAGGGACGAAGGGAAAGCGTTTCGCCCTGCCCCACTCCCGGATCATGCTGCACCAGCCTTCGGGAGGCGCCGAGGGAACCGCCGCCGACATCTCCATCCACGCCGAGGAGATCCTGAAGCTGAAGAAGACTCTCTCCGGCCTCTTCGCCCTTCACACCGGGAGACCGGTGGAGCAGATCGAGAAGGACTCCGACCGGGACCACTTCCTCGCGCCGGAGGAAGCCAAGGCCTACGGACTCGTGGATGACGTCATCTCCTCCCTCCGCGACTCCGGCCCGGAGAAGAAGGGGTCATGACGCGGCGCAGTTCCGGCGAGAAGTGCACGTTCTGCGGCAAGCCCCGGCACATGGTGCCGAGCCTCATCGCCGGCCCGCCCCACGTGAACATCTGCAGCGAGTGCATCGAGCTCTGCAACTCCATCCTGAAGGAGGAGAACCGCCGGGCCGGCCCACCGCTTCCCGCCGGACCGCTGTCCCGGGACAAGCTGCCCTCACCGCGCCGGATCAAGGAGCAGCTCGACGAATACGTGATCTCCCAGGAGCGGGCCAAGCGCGTCATCTCCGTCGCCGTGCACAACCACTACAAGCGACTGATCTCCGGGATCGACACGGCCGGCGTGGAAATCGAGAAGTCGAACATCCTCCT
>JALOQY010000273.1 GCA_025459285.1 Planctomycetota bacterium
TGCCGAGCTATCTGCCGCCGCGGGTCTTCCGGGCCGCGGAGAGCGGGGAGCCGATCGTGGCGACGCCGGCACTCCTGGCCTCCATGGCCGGCCGGACGCTTTTCGAGGTGGCGACGGGGGTGGCGCCGAAGGCCGGCGGTTACAACGACATGCAGCGCCTCGCGAAGGCCCCGGTGACACCGAAGGTGGGCGCGGTAATCGCCGCCCTCGCGAACGAGAACCACCGCACCTGCCTTGCCGCTCTCGAAACCCTCCTGGCCGCCCGTCGGCGCTAGCCCTCATGCGCGCGAAGGCCCCTCGGCGACGGGCGGCCAGCCGGCACCGCCGCGCGCGACGGTCAGAAGGCGCGCCAGATCGGGCCCGCCATCGTCCAGCGGTCCCCGTCGAAGAAGAAGAGGTGGTACTTCATCCCGGAGTCCTGACCGGGTTCGAGGACCTCGACCTCGTAGAAGGTGAGGCCGGACCGCAGGACGCCCTGCTCCGCGAGCTTCTTCGTCCCGCCGGGGAACTCCGCGAAGGCCACGCTCCCCTCCTCGTACTTCGCGAGATCCTCGACCGTCGTCCCGTGGACGCGGACTTCGGTGCGGGCGGCGTCCGTCGCGAACACCTTCGCCGCGTCGGCGTCCGAGGCCGGCATGAACTTCTCGATCGCCCCCCAGGCCTTGTCGAGGACCTCGCCCGGGTTCTCGCGCAACCCCTTCGCGAGCCGGTCGCGGTCGGGCAGGAGGATCCTCGAAAGCGCCGCGGCCTTCGCCGTGTCGCCCGACCGGATGGCGGACCCGATTTCCACGAACAGCGCGCGGAGGTTCTCCGCGGTGTTCTCGCACTTGAAGGCCGGGGCCGGGGCGGCCGGCCCGCCGGTCTTCGTAGTCGGGGTCTCCTCCTTCGAACAGCCCGTGGCGGCCACGAGGACGGCCAGCGCGAGCAGGGCGATTCGGTCTCTCAGCATGTCGACCTCCTTCCATGGTGTCGGCAAGGAGGATAGCAGCCGATCCGGGGACCGGACGAACACTGCCCGGACGCCTGCGGTCCAGCAGCCCGTCGCCGAGGGGCCTCCGCGCGTATGAGGGCTTACGCCGACGGGCCGCTAGAAGTGGATGGTGGCCGACACCGAGCCGTAGAACTCCCGCGGTCGGCCCGGGACGTAGCTGTCCGCCCCGCGGCGCAGGTAGTTCTCCCGATCGAGGACGTTCTTCGACGCGGCGGAGATGTCGAGGTCGATGGCCGCCGTCCCGAGCGGGACCGTGCGGCGCCAGCCGACCCGGATGTCGACGGTCTTCACCGACGGGGTGTGCTTCGAGTCCGAGACGCTGTAAGGCGCCGAGCCCCAGTAATGGGCCTCGATCACGCCGTAGAGACCGCTCGGGTCCTGGTAACGGACGCCGGCGTTCCCGCTCTTCTCCGGCACGTAGAGTGTGTCCTTCCCCTTGTTGGGGCCGTATCCGAACTCCGAGTCCTGGAAGGTGGCGGTGGCGAAGGTGGACAGCCCTTCGAGGACGCCGAAAGCCTGGCCGGCGTCCAGCTCGAAGGTCACGTCGACCCCGCGGCTCGAGTAGTCCCCGAGGTTCGTGTAGACCTCGGTGAGAGGGTCGAAGTCGATGAAGTCCGAGTAGTCGACGTACCACAGCACCACGCTCCCCGAGAAGCCCGAGACGTCCATCCACCGCGTGCCGACCTCGAAGTTCGAGCCGTCCTCGAAGTCGAGGTCCTGCTTCTTCGTCGTGAAGTCGTAGCTCCAGGTCTGCGGCGGGCGGAACGACTTGTGGGCGTTCGCGAACACCGCCAGCTGGTCGCTGATGCGGTAGGACGCCGAGGCGCCGGGGATGAACTTCGACAGGTCGAAGTCCCGGTCGATCCCCGACACCCGGTCGCGGGCCTCCGAGACCGGCATGTGCTCGAACCGCACTCCGAGAACCAGCATGAGGTCTCCGAAGCGGATCGTGTCGTCCACGTTCAGGGAGATCGCCATGTTCTCGGAGACGGAGTTCTGCGTCATGGCGTTGACGCCCCCGGGGGCGATGGCGACTTCGTAGGTCTTCCGGTTGATGGTCTCCCGGTGGAGGCGCGCGCCGTAGTGCAGGACGTGGGCGGTCCCGGCCTCGAACCCGAACTCCCCCTCGAGGCCGATTCCCTCGTTGACCATGTAGGAGTCGGCGCTCCGCTCCCCGGTGAACGGGGGGTTCGTCGGGCGGGGGGAGTCGAGGGAGCGCTGGGCGAGGCGGTAATACCCGTAGCCCTGGATCCAGTCCGTGGCGTTCAGCCGGTGGTGGAGCGTGAAGTTCCCTCCGTAGGCCCACCCCTGCCAGTCGGCGAAGGTGGGATTGGGATTCTGCTCACGGTCCTGGTTCATCTGGGCTTTGGTGAGGCGGCCCGGCTGCTCGTGGACGTCCCGCCAGTGGAAACCGGAGAAGGACAGTCGCGTCGCCTCGCCGATGTCCCATTCGCCCTTCAGCGCGAACTCGTTGATGTCGAACCGCGCGTCGTCGCGGAACGTGTCGCCGCCCTTCTCCACGAAGGTCCCGAGAAACCGCACGGGGCTCCCGGGGATCGGTCCCCCGAACTCCGTGAGCGTCGAATGGTAGTTGTAGGAGCCGTAGGTGATCCGCTCGCGGAAGACGAAGGACGCGGGAACGGGCGTCGTGATCACGTTCACGATGCCACCCACGGTGTTCGGGCCGTACCGGACGGAGTGACCACCGCGGATCACCTCGGCGGAGTGGATCCGCTCCGGGGTGAACGGGAAGATCGAGATGGCCGTCCAGCCGTAGAACAGGGTCGACATGTTGATGCCGTCCACGAGGACCGCGGTGTACTCCGTGAAGCCGTTGTCGTACATGCCGCGGGTGCTGATCGAAGGACGCGCGTACTCATCGCCGCTGTAGATGCGGCTCGTGATGCCGGGCAGGCGGTCCACGACCTCCTCGTACGTGATGATCGTGATGTCCGCGATCCGCTCCGGGGTCAGCACGTCGTGGGAGCGGGGCTCCTCCACCGGGACGACGGGGACCCCATACCACCGCAGGCCTTCCACGACAACCTCCGGCAGGCGATCGACGACCTCGTCCACCGCGTCGTCGATCTCGGATCCGGAAGATCCGGGATCCTGGGCGGCGGCGGGGGGGGTGGCCAGGAACAGGGCCAGCGACATTCCGAACAGGGCGACCACTCGGTGCATGCGGGAGACCTCCTTGCCCGCCGCCCGGAGCAACCGCCGTGCCAGAATCGCGACCCTGGGAGACCGGTTTCTCTGTATCGTGCATGCAACAGGTGCCTCCCGACCGTCTCGCGGCGGTTACAGATTCGAGGAGGAGAATCGGGCCCGGCTCCGGCACCCGGTTTGCTCCCGGGAGCGCATCTCATCGGAGGTCGACATGACGATTCGTTCCCTTCTGCCCTTGCTGCTCATGACGTGCGTCTCGCTCGTGTCCGCTCGCGCCGCCGGGGACCCGGCGGACTCCCGGCCCGGTCTGCGCGTCGGCGTGGCGGCGCGCGTGACGCCGGACGGCGGCCTCACGCCGCTCGTCTACACGGGTGGCTTCCAGACGAAGACCGCCTGTTACGAGGGACTGACCGCCTTCGGGCCGGAGGGTGAACTCGTGCCCGGGCTCGCGGAGAGCTTCACGGTGTCCGAGGACGGGAAGACCGTCGTGCTCCGACTCCGCGGCGACGTGGTCCTCCACGACGGCGCGCGGCTCGACGCGACGGCCGTGAGGAACCACCTGATGCGCTGGCGCGGCAACTTCGCGAACTCCTGGATCGGCTCCACCCTCCGCTTCGACGAGATCGAGGCCGTGGACGACCGGACCGTCCGGGTCACCCTCCACGAACCGTGGCCGTTCCTCGAGGAGTGCGCGGCGGCGATCAACCCCGCCTTCATCGTGGGAAAGGGGGCCTACACCCACGAGGGCGCCTTCGTCCGGGCGGTGGGGAGCGGGCCCTACGCGCTCGAGGCGGTGAGCCCCGAGGGCGTCCTCTCCTTCCGGGCTCACGAGCGGTGGTGGCGCGGCTCGCCTTCGGTGCCGCGAGTCGAGATGGTCCCGCTCCCGAGCGGCCACCGGGAGTCCCCGGGAGTCCTCGAGCTGCTCGAACAGGGACGCGTGGATCTGCTCGCCGACGGGTCGAGCCCGTTGATCCCCCGCGAGCGGCTCGCGGAGTTCCTCGAGGGCGGGAAGTTCCGCCTGGAGAGGGGGCCGGGGACCGCGGTGACGATGCTCCGGATGAACACGCTGACCGGCCCGCTCGCGGACGTGGAGCTGCGCCGGCAGCTCGCCGCGAGCCTCGACCGCGCGGAGTTCGTGAAGGGGGGCGAACTCGGATATGCGGCACCGGCCACCACGCTCTTCGCGCCGGGCCGCGCCGGCTGGCCGGAGGCCGGGCAGACCGCGGCCCCGCGAGCGCTCCGCGCCGAGCCGCGCGAACTGACGCTGATCCTCCCGGCCGGCTCCCCTCCGAGGATGCTGCGCCACGCGGACCTCGTCGCGCGCCAGGCGGCGAAGGGTGCGATCGCGGTGAAGGTGGTCGTGCTGCGGGACGGGGCGGAGGCCTCGGACCGCGACGCCCGGGGCGCGTGGGACCTCTGCTTCGAGACCACGTACGGGGCGCCCTACGATCCGTGGATCACGCTCCAGACGATGTTCCTCGACCGTCCGGCGGGGGAGACGGCCTCCAGCCGGCCGGCCCGCTGGAGGGACGAGGCGCTCCGGACGGCCCTTCTCGCCGGCTACGCGTCGCCGAAGCCCGAGGCCCGGACCGCCGCCTTCCGGGCGATCCAGGCGCGGCTCGACGAGGAGGTTCCGCTCGTGCCGCTCTTCATCTCCGATCGCGTGGCGGTGATGTCGAAGCTCGTGGAGAAGCTCGTCGTCGACGGGGACGGCTATGACCTTCACCTCGGCGCGGCCCGGTCCGGTCCGCTGCCCGAGCGGCCGTCCCTGCTTGCCGCGCCGGCCCCCCCGGAAGCGGAGAGCGCTCCGGCCCCGGCGCCCGCCGCCACGGCTCCCGGCGACCCGCGCCGCGCGGAGGTGGCCATCCCGGGTGCCGAGGGCTGGAACGCCTCCCTGGTCATCGACAACGGCGACGTCGGGATCTGGGTCCTCGGGAGCTTCCCGGTCTTCCCCGACCTCGGCAGTCCGGACGTGGTGGGGCTCGACGACAAGGGCCGCTGCATCGTCCTCGTCCCCTACAGCGGCCGCTGGACGCCCTCGACGGTGATCGAGGAAGGCGTGTGGCTCAACGCGCTGGCCCACGGCGACGTGGACCCGCGCATCGACGGGACGGAGCTCTACGTGGGCGGGGCCCTCGGGAACCTTTACCAGGTCATGGCGTACCGCACGCGCCGGCTCGACTACCGGCTGATCGCGGCCTTCCCGGGGCTCGAGGTCAACGTGGCGGTGGCCACGGACTTCCTCCCGGAGAGCCCGGGCCGGGAGATCCTCGTCTTCACGAACCCCGGCTTCGCGTACCTCGTCACGCCGACCGGAAAGGACGGGAAGTTCGAAGTCCGGGACCTCGGGCCGGTCCCGGGGCTCGTCCGCGAGTCGGTCGTGCTGCCCGGACCGGCGGGTGCGCCGGCACGGGTGGCGTGCGTCTCCCGGGCCGGCTGGCTCCGCATCGCGACGCTGTCGCCGGGCGGGCTCGAGTGGCAGGAGGTCTACCGCGACGCCATGGGCCTCGGGCGGGTCGCGCTCCGGCCGGCGAAGGAGGGCGACGGGGTCGTGCTCTACTCGACGCACGACGATGGCCGGATCCTCCGGCACGAGGCGCAGGCGGACGGCACGTGGCGGACCGAGACGATCTACCTCGGTCCGATCGGACCCCGGGGCGTGGCCGCCGGACGGTTCGACGACGACCCCGCAACGGAGACGGTGGCGATCCACGGCTACTCGAAGGAGGTGGAACTCCTCGTTCGCAGGGGCGCCACGTGGCGCGCGGAGAAGGTCTTCACCGAGCGGGAGAAGGGGCACGCCCTCATCGCCGCCGAGCTGGACGGGCGGAACGGGACGGACGAGATCCTGCTCTCCGGCTTCGGCGCCCGGATCGTGCTGCTCGCCCGCCCGCCGGGCTACGGCCGCCCGGAGACGGCGGTGAAGTAGGTTCGCGGCGTCGCCGGGCGCGGTACCGGGGGTGATCCGGTGTGTCGGGATGTCCGTCGGGGGGTGGAGCCGGCGTGCCCGTTCCCCCGGCGGCGCATCGATGCAGGCTCCGGGGCGTAGGGAAGCTTCCCGGTGACGGGCCGCCGGTTACCAGTGTCCCGCCAGTTACCAGGTTGCCAACGTCCCCGGATTTGTTTACAAGTTACCAACGTCCCTGATTGGAGGTCGATATGCGGCTCGGGTGCTTCGGGATGGTGGCGGTGGCGGTGCTCATCGGGCTCGCGGTGAAGGTCTTCCCGCAGGCGGACGAAGGCGCGGCGGCGAAGCCCGGCACCCTCGCGGTGGTCGGCCTCTCCGTCGCCGCGGCGGACCCCGACGACTCCTGGGGCCGCTCGTACATACCCATGTACCCACCCGGCGATCCTCGGCCTGAAGACGGAGGCCTTCGCGCTGGAGAGCCTCGCGGATGACAAGGGGACGGACCTCGCGGCCGGCGACGTCGCCCGCCTGGGCTCCTGGCCGGAGCTGAGCGAGGACCGCCACCGGATCGCCTTCTCGCTGGAGACGGAGAAGCGGCCGGCGGCGGGGGCCCGGGAGATCCGGGTCAAGGCGAAGATCGTCGTGCTCTGCGGTGCCGAGCCGAAGACCGGGCAGGCGAAGGACGTGAAGCTCGCGGCGGGCACGGAGGTATCGGTGGGGGCCCTGAAGGCCGTTCTCCAGAACGTCTCGGAGGAGACCTCCGACGGGAAGCCCGCGCGCTCCGTGGAGTTCCAGTCCGAGCAGAGCTTCGCCGCGATCCAGAAAGTCGCGTTCCTCGACGCCGAGGGGAAACCGATCGAATCGAGCGAGTACGGCTCGTCCACCGGCAGCGATGGGGACAAGACCGTCTACGGGAAGACCTGGCTCGTCGTCACCGAGGCGGAGCAGGTCACGATCGAGGTCACCTGGTTCGACAAGGTGGAGGAGATCGTCCTCCCCGCGGACTTCAAGGTCGGCGTCGGTTTCTGACGGCAGGTGAAAATCCCTTCGCGGTGGCCGAATTCCGATTGACGCCGCTGGCCGGCACCCGGTAGCCTCACCGGACATGAGGGAGGTCCGGACCCGACACGGCATGCGGCTCATCGCTCCCGTCCCGGCTCCCTCCGTCCCCGCCGCGGCCCACGCTCCCGTCGGCCGCACCCTGCTCCTCCCGATCCTGCGCGTCCTCCGTGCGCGCGGCTTTGGCTGACCCCGCACCTTCCCGCACTGATGGGCAGTGCCTTTCCGGTGATGAACCCGGATCGAAGGTCCTGAGAACCCGGCGGCTCACGCGACGCCGCCGGCCCACTCTTCAACGACACGGAGGAAGGAATGCGGAGCATCGTGGGTCTTTGGGTGCTGGTCATGGGTTGCCCGTTCGTTTACGCGGGTGAGGCGGACGACGCGATCTCGGAGGCCGCCGCCACGGTCGGTGCCGACCCGGAGGAGTGGGAGAAGCCCATCCCTCTGTGCATCGGCCTCGACTACGTTCTCGTGAGCGACTACATCTTCCGCGGCATCAACTACTCGGAGTACTCCGGCGAGGGCCGCGAGCGCCTGAACCACCAGGTCACCGCCTGGGCCGAGGTCGATACCGGTTGCGCCGGGACCGTCGGCGGCTATCTGTGGTTCGAGTTCTACGACGGACTGCGACACATCCTGGAGGATCCCCCCAACCGTCTGTACGAGGTGGACTACGCGCTGTACTGGCGCCACGCGTTCGAGCCGATCGGCACCACGGTGGAGCTCGGCTTCGCGATGTACGACTACCCGCACATCAGCGGGAGCGCCGGGCAGACCTGCGAGGCGTGGCTGAAGCTCACCTTCGATGACTCCGGCCTGTTCGGCACCGAGGAACCGGTGCTGAACCCGATGCTCGGCTACTGGCGGGACGTGAACGACATCGAGGGCGGCTGGCTCGAACTGAGTATCCGCCACCCTTTCGCCCTCGCCGTGTTCACCGTCACCCAGTCGCTGGCCCTCGGCGTGGATCACGAGTACCTCGGCAAGGCGCTCGGCACCGGAAACCGCGCGACGCAGTTCGGGAACCTGACGGTCGGCCTCGAGGTGGCGTACGACCTCGGCGGCGCACTGGGGCTCCCGGCGTGGTCCGGCGGGGTGACCCTCGCCGGCTTCATGTTCCGGAGCATCGCTCTCGAGGAGGACCTCCTGAACGACGAGTTCTGGGGCGGCCTCAAGGTCTCGTGGTCCTGGTGATCGAGAACCGCGCCGGCCCGG
>JALOQY010000274.1 GCA_025459285.1 Planctomycetota bacterium
CATGAACGGGATCGGGATGCCGTTCTCCTTCGCCTGGCGAGCGAGCGGCCCGCCCTGGGAGTGGATTCCGCCGAAGTAGAAGAGCTGGGGGTCGCCCTCCTTCAGCTTCGGGAAGAAGGGCCGGTAGTTCGTCTCCTTGTCGTCGAAGCCCTCGAAGACGGTCACCGTCACGCCGAGTTCGAGGAGACCCTGCCGGAAGAAGTCGGCGAGCCCCTGCCCGTACTGGGTCTTGTCGTGGAGGATGGCCACGCGGGACAGGCCGAGGGTCTTCGCCACGAACTTCGCCCCGGTCCGCCCCTGGACGTCGTCCCGGCCGCAGAGCCGGAAGATCGTCGTGTAACCCTCCTTGTGGGCGTTCTCGGTGATGAAGGGATTGGTGGCCGCGGGGGAGATCATCAGGATCTTCCGCTTGGCATACTCGAGCGAAGCCGGGATCGTGACGCCGGAGTTGAAGTGGCCGATCACCGCCTTCACCCCGGCATCGATCAGTTCGCTCGCCACCTGGTTCGCCAGGGTGGGAAGCGCCTGGTCGTCCCGCTGGACGAGCTCGAGCTTCTTCCCGAGGACGCCGCCCTTGCGGTTCCATTCCTCCACCGCGAGGACCGAGCCGTACCAGAGCTCCTCCCCGTTCTTCGCCTGGTCGCCGGTCATCGGTCCGGCGACGCCGATGCGGATCACGGTCTCGTCGGCGGCCTTGCCGCAGGCGGCGAAGAGAGCGTTGAGACAGAGGACGATCGCGAGGACGAGGCGCATGGGGACCCTCCTTGCGCCCAAAGATAGGGGGGCCGGTGCGGTGCGACAACGCTTTCCCGGGACCGGTCGAGCCGCTAGGATCCTGCCGCGTGAAGCCTCTCCTGAAGTGGCCCGGCGGGAAGACGCGTGAACTGCGGAGAATTCTGACCCTCATCCCGCCGCATCGCCTCCTCGTCGAACCGTTCGTCGGCGGCGGCGCGCTCTTCTTCCACCTGGAGCCGGAAGCGGCCCTGCTGAACGATGCCGAGCCCGAACTCATGGGCTTCTACGCCGCCGTCCGGAACGGCGACGCCGGTTTCCGGGACGCCCTGCTCCGGCTGGCCGGGGACCGCGACGAGATCGCCGCGCGGGCCCGGCGGCGCGGGGCGGCCTTCGCGGAGTACGTTTGTGCGGAGAGGGAGGGGAGACGGGGCGACGCCTCGGCACTCGCCCGAGGCGCGGGCGATGCGGCACTTTCCGTCCCGGCCGAGGACCTGCTCATCGCGACCGTGGCGGACAAGGCCCGGCGCCTTCTCCGGCTCGAGGCGCGACACGGGAAGGTGTTTGCCCCCTCGGAACTGCCGGTCCACTTCGAGACCGCGCTGCAGGGAGGGCTCTACACGGCGGTCCGGGACCGGTTCGGGCCCGCCGGCGGTGTCTCAGGGCTGGCCCGGTTCCATTTCCTGCGGGAGTTGTGCTACGGGTCGATGTTCCGTTACTCCTCGACCGGCAAGTTCAACATCCCCTACGGCGGGATCAGCTACAACCGGGTGTCGCTCCGGCGGAAGGCGGAGCGGCTCCTGTCCGGGGAGGTGCGCGCCCTCCTCGCGCGGGCGGAACTCTCCTGCGCCGACTTCGCGGGGTTCCTCGAGGCGGTGCGGCCCCGGCTGGGACCGGACGCCTTCGTCTTCCTCGACCCTCCCTACGACACGGAGTTCTCGGACTACGCGAACCGGTCCTTCGGCCGGACCGACCACGAGCGTCTGGCGTGGATCGTCGCCGAGCTGCCCTGCCCGGCGCTGCTGGTGATCCGTGAGACGGAGTTCGTGCGGGGGCTCTACGAGGCCGTGGGCCGGGAGCGCGCGCGCCGGGGGAGGCCCTTCACCCTCGGATGCTACGGCAAGACCTACGGCTACAACGTCCGGGGCCGCAACGACCGCCGCGCGAGACACCTTCTGGTGACGAACTACGAGGCCGCGCGGCGGGCGTTGTAGGCGAGGATCGCCCGCAGCGTGCGACCGATGATCGCGTGGGGCGCCACGCGACCGCAGGTCCCGAGGCCGTCCTGCGGCAGGCACAGCCCGAAGCAGTGGTTCGTGCGGTTGCGCGTCAGCGGACAACCCCAGGGGCGACGGAAGGCCTCAACGCGGACGCGGGCCGGGCGCTTCAGGACGATGGGCATGGATCCCTCGGAAACGGATCTTGTCAGGAATGATTCCCGAAAGGGATTCTCGGCCCGCGACCCGGTCCAGCCAAGGAATCCGTCGAGTCAATCCACAGTTTGGAGGTCTTGATCGGGATAGGGAATGGCCCTGGCGGGCGCCGGCTCCGGCATGGCGCCTCCCCCCGGGGAGGAGCGGAGCGGCCGGTCGTGACGCAACTCTTACAGAACCGTCCTCCTCCCGGCGCGTATAGAGAGGCAGTCTAAGGAGGCCGCCATGAACGCACGAAACGCAGTCCTCATCGTTCTCGGGATCGCCCTTCTCGCCGCCGGACCGGTCGTCCGCGCGGAGGAGGAACCGGCGCCGAAGGTGGAGGTGGTGTTCGTCCTCGACACGACCGGCAGCATGAGCGGTCTGATCGAGGGCGCGAAGGTGAAGATCTGGAAGATCGTCAACCAGATCGTCTCGGGGAAACCGGTCCCCGAGGTCCGGGTCGGACTCGTCGCCTACCGCGACCGGGGCGACGCCTACGTCACGAAGCAGGTGGCGATGACCACCGATCTCGACGCCGTCTACACGGCCCTCCGGGGGTTCACCGCCGATGGCGGGGGAGACAGCCCGGAGAGCGTGAACCAGGCTCTTCACGAGGCCGTGAAGGACCTGGCGTGGAGCCGCGAAGAGCGGACGCTCCGGATCATCTACCTGGTGGGGGACTGCCCCCCGCACATGGACTACCAGGACGACGTGTTGTACCCCGTCACCTGCGAAGCCGCGGCCCGCGCGGGGATCATCGTCAACACGGTCCAGTGCGGCGCCGATACGATGACGGTGCCGATCTGGCAGGATATCGCCCGGCGGGCCGAGGGACGCTACGTGCAGATCGACCAGAGCGGAGGAATGCAGGCCATCGAGACGCCCTTCGACAAGCGGATCGCCGAGCTTTCCGACCGGATGTCCGCCGGCACGCTCTTCTACGGGGACAAGGACGCGCGGGACAGTGCCCGGGAGCGTCTCGACGACGCCGAGAAGGGAGTGGCCGACGCGCCCGCCGAATCGAAGGCCGAGCGGGCCGGTTACCTCGCGAAGTCCGGGCGGCTCGGCGAGGCCGATCTCGTCGCGCTCCTCGCCCTCGGGGAACTCACCCTCGACAAGATCGACCCCGCGAAGCTCCCGGCGGAACTCTCGAAGCTCTCGCCCGAGGAGCTGAAGGCGAAGCTCACCAAACTCGTCGAGGAGCGGAAGGCCCTCCAGCAGGAGCTGGTGGAGCTCGACCGCAAGCGCGCGGCGCACATCAAGGCCGAACTGGAGAAGGCCGGTCAGAAGGGCGACTCCTTCGACGCCCGGGTCCTCGAGGCCCTGAAGGAGCAGGCGAAGCGGATCGGTGTCACGTACGACTGACCGCCGCCAGGGACGACGGATGGCGGCGATCGCACGTCTCCGGCGGAATTTCGTCCACTCCGGGGGGACGGATAGCCGATAGAATGGGCACACGGGCGCGGAGCAACAAAGCGAACCCGGGAGCCATCGGCTCACCACCTTGAAAAAGGCCCCGCGCCCGGCCTACCTTTCCGGGGAAACCCGCCGCGGCGCGCGGCCGTGCGTCCCTCAATCCCCCGGGCGCGACCCCAGGATGACCACGATCGAGAGGCTCTCCGTGCCGCGCCGCACCTCGAGCTTCAGCTCCGCGCCGGGGCCCTTTCCGCGCACGTACTCGATGAAGTCGACCGGGTCCTTGAAGGAGGATGACTTGCGTCCGTCCACCTCCACGAGCCGGTCGCCGTTGCGGAGCCCCGCTTTCGCCGCCGGGCCGTCCGGAGAGACGACCGGGAACACCAACTCCCCCTCCTCGTTCATGGTCGGCTGCTGGATGCCCATCCAGCCCGGCTCCACGTTCTTCCCCTCCCGGAGCTGGGGCAGCACCGGCGCGAGGGCCGGAGTGGGGATCGCGAAGCCGATGCCGGAATTCCGACCGAACGTCTCCGGGTTATAGGCGAGGTTGATGCCGAGGAGCTTCCCGTCCAGCGACACCAGGGCGCCGCCGATCATCGCGTCGTTCATTCCGGCGTCCGTCTGGATCGCGTCGAAGTCGCGGTTGATCCGGTGGAGGTTCGAGATGATGCCGCGCGTGAAGAGAGGGGCCTCCTGGCGCTCCGGGCCGAAGGGGTTGCCGAGGGCGAGGGCGAACCGGCCCACGGTCAGATCCGCATCGGTGGCGGAGGGGAGAGGGACGAGGTCCGTCGCCTCCACCTTCAGGAGGCCGATCATGCGGTAGCGGTCGCGCGCCACGATCCGCGCCGGCAGGTCCCGGCCGTCGACGAGGTGGGCGGTCACGGATTTGATCGTGTCGAACTCCCACAGGTTCGCGGTGCAGGTGGCGATCCAGCCATCGGCGGAGAGCACGACGCCGGAGTAGGGGCCGGGGTAGAGGGGAATGTCCATCGTCGGCGGCAGACTCGGGTCCCGCGCCCGCATGGGGTTCCGGATCTGCATCACTCCCTTCGCCCCCTCGCGCGAGACCGTGAGGCTGACGATCGCCGGGCAGGCACCGCGGGCGACGATGCCGAACGCCCGCTCCAGGATCGCGGCCTCGGCGGATCGGGGTTTCATCTGCTTCGGGTCGGGGAAGATCTTCTCGAAATCGGGCACGTCGCGGTAGCGCTCGCGGATCCGGTCGAGCGGCGTCACGATGCCGAGGGCCCGGAAGGGCGAGGTGGGGGAGAGGTCCCACGTCGAGACCACGCCCACGAGCCGGCCCTCGGAATCGAGACAGGGGCCGCCGTTGCAGCCGGGATTCACCGCGGCGGAGGTGTAGATGCGCTCGAAGCGGCCTCCGCCCCCGGCGCGGCGCAGGATGAGCGCCGAGACCGAGCCCATCGTCAGCGAGGGTTCCCCCTCCAGTCCTGATCCGAAAGTGTTGCCCACCACGATGCTGAAGTCGCCCACGTGGAGCTCGTCCGAGGAGCCCAGGGAGACGAATGGAAGCCGGCCACCCACCTTGTCGGTGATCCGCAGCAGCGAGGAGTCGGTTTCTTCGTCGCGCCGGACGAGGATCGCCGCGAACTCCCGGTGGTCGGGGGCGGGGAGGCGCACGATCGCGTCCGTGCCGTGGCGCTTCACCGGATTGCCGTCCGGGCCCGGTTCGACGGAGGTCAGAGTGGAGTCGGCGTCGGAGAGGACGTAGCCCGATTCGTGGATCACGACGCCCGTGGAACCGCCCCCCTGCCTCGTGTCGACACCCGCGGCGCGCACGAAGACCGTGGCGGGGATCACCCGGTCGCCGATCGCCGCGAACTCGGCCTGGACGCCGCGCAGCGTCTGGCCCGCGGCAAGGGCGGAAAGGAGACCGAGGAGGAGGAGCGTGCGGGGGAGGGTGGTCACTTCCCCCCCTTGCGGGACGGCTCCAGCACGATCCCCGGGATGACGATCTTCCTCGTCCCGCGGCGGACCACGAAGGTGACCTTCATGCCCTCGGAGAGAGGACTCAGGAGCGTCGTGTAGTCCGTCGCGGTCTGGATCGGGTTCTGTTTGCCAGCGATCGTCACCGATGTGATCACGTCCCCGACCTGGATGCCCGAGGGCTTCGCCAGTCGGGCGGGGCTTGCGGGGTCGACTTCCTTCACTTCCGCCCCGGCCGCCGTCCCGTCCTTGTCGCGGAAGGTTTCCACCTTGAGGCCGAGGAGCTGGTCCCCGTGCCTCGAGGCGCGGCCCTCCAGCATCGACTCGAGGAAGTTGCGGATCTGGTTGATGGCGATGGTGAAGCCGGCCCCGGAACTGCTGGGTCCGCCGAATCCGCCCGCGCCGCTGCTCGCGATCTTGCCGTTGAGCCCGAGGAGGTTCCCGTTCATGTCCCAGAGCGGTCCGCCGGAATTGCCGGGGTTGATCCGCGCGTCGTGCTGGATCGCGTCGCCGTAGAAGAAGTCGCCCGGGAGGACCCGGCCGAGTCCCGACACGACGCCGAGGGTCACGACCGGTTCACCGTCCCCGGCCAGGAAGAACGGGTTGCCGGTGGCGATGACCCACTGGCCAGCGGAGAGCTTCGCGGCGTTGGCCTTCCGGGGGTCCTTGTAGCGGATCTTCTTGTTCTCGATCCGGAGGAGCGCCACGTCGCCCCGGGGGTCGTTGCCGACGAGCTCCGCCTTCAGGCGCCGGTTCTCGGTGAGGACGACCCAGATCTCCTTCGCTCCCTGGACCACGTGCTGGTTGGTGATCACGTGGCCCTGCGCCGAGATGATGACGCCGGAGCCGGCGCCGACCTGGATGGGTGGCGCGTTTCCCCGCGCCTGCCAGTTCTCGATGGTCACCGAGGCCGGCCGCACGCTCTCCACGAGCTTCACCAGCTCGCGTTCGAACTTCAGCGCCTTGTCGATGG
>JALOQY010000275.1 GCA_025459285.1 Planctomycetota bacterium
CGGACCGATCCTCGAGTGCGTCCTCGACCATCTTGCGGTAGCGGGATTCGAAGATGTGCAGGGGGAGGGAGAGATGAGGCAGGAGCACGATGTCCTGCAGGGGGAACAGCGGGATCGGGCCCTGGATATCGGAGAACTCGGAACGCACGCGAAGCTCCGCGGGCGAGGTGTGCCCGCGCCCCATTCCTACCATCGGCCCGGTCCGGGCTTAAGGATCGTCGCCTTGGCCGACGCATAGCGCGTTTGGCCCGGAGGGGTCTCGGTTATGCTGGCAGCCCGCAAACCGGGAGCTTCGAAATGTCGACGATGGATTTCTTCACGGGTCAGGTCCGCGCGAAACGGCGCACGGGTCTCCTCGTGGTCTGCCTCTCGCTCGCGGTCCTCATGATCGCCGTCCTCATCTGGCTCATCGTGGCGGGGATCGCCTGGGTGGACAGTTCCGGTCCCGGCCAGGCTCCCTACTTCCAGTGGATCTGGACCCGCCTCGATCTCCTCGCGGCGGCCTTCGGCGGGACCCTGCTGGTCGTCGGGCTGGGGACCGGGGCGAAGTTCCTCCTGCTCCGGGGAGGGGGAGCGGCGGTGGCGCGGGCGCTCGGCGGCCGCCTCGTGCCACCGGGGAGTCGCGATCCGAAGGAGCGGCGCCTGCTGAACGTGGTGGAGGAACTGGCCATCGCGTCGGGGGCCCCGGTGCCGCCGGTCTACGTGCTCGACCGGGAGGAGGGCATCAACGCGTTCGCCGCCGGGTATGACCTCTCCGGCGCCGTGATCGGTGTCACGAAGGGGGCCCTCGACCGCCTCACGCGCGATGAGCTGCAGGGGGTCATCGGCCACGAGTTCAGCCACATCCTCAACGGGGACATGCGCCTGAACATCCGCCTGATCGGGGTCATCCACGGGATCGTCGTCCTGTCGGTGATCGGGTACATCGCACTCCGGGTCGGCGGGGAGATCGCCCGCGCCGGGGGCCGCACCCGCGGGAAGAGCGCGGGCGGCGTGGTTGCGGCCGCGGCGGGACTCGCGGTCTTCGGGCTCTGCGTCTGGCTCCTCGGATACATCGGGATGGTCTTCGGACGTCTCATCAAGGCCGCCGTGTCGCGCCAGCGCGAGTACCTGGCCGATGCATCCTCCGTGCAGTTCACGCGGGATCCCTACGGGCTCTCCGGCGCCCTGAAGAAGATCGGGGGGCTCACGGCCGGGTCGCGGGTCATGAGTCCCCGGGCGGAGGAAGTGAGCCACATGTTCTTCGCCCTGGGGTTCCGCACCGCGTTCTCCTCGCTCCTCTCCACCCACCCCCCGCTCCTCGAAAGGATCCGCCGGATCGATCCCCTGTTCAAGCCGGAGGACGGGGAGGCTCCCCGGAAGGGCCCGACCCGCCCGGCGGCGCCGGCTCAGAGGGGCCGGCCCCCCGTGGTTCCCGTGCCTCTGCCGCTGCCGGGCGCGGGTGTCCCGGGGGTGGCGGCGGCCTCCGGGCTCTCGGCCCTCGACTCCGCCGGCCGGCCGGCCCCCGCCCACGTGGAGCACGCGCGGGAGATCACCGCCGGTCTTTCCGGGAAGCTCGTGGAGTCGGCGCGCGAGCCGCATGGGGCATCGGCCGTCGTCTACGCGCTGCTCCTCAACCGGGAAGCCGGGGCTCGGAGCCGTCAGGTCGGGAGACTCGAGGCGGTGTGCGAACCCGGGGTGTTCCGGGAGACGGTGACGCTCGCCCCTCTCACCGAGGCGCTGAACCCCCGGTCGCGCCTTCCGCTGCTCGACATCGCGATCTCCGGACTTCGCGGGCTGTCCCTCGGGCAGTACCGGCAGTTCCGGGAGAACGTGGACGCCCTCATCGCCGCTGACGATCGGGTGGATCTGTTCGAGTGGACGCTCCGGAAGCTCCTGCTGCGGCACGTGGAACCGCTCTTCGTGAAGCGGCCGAAGCAGGCCGGCTCCGTCGACTCGCTGTCCGCGCTGGCGGCCGAGTCCGGGACACTGCTGTCCGCGCTCGCCCACGCGGGCAGCGCGGAGCCCGAGGCCGCAAGGCGGGCTTTCGATGCCGGGGCGGAGAGACTCCCCGATGTCCCGCTGTCACTCTCCGGCCGCGACGCCACGGGGTTCCCGGCCCTGGACGCGGCGCTCGACGCCCTCGACCGGGCGACGCCGCCGCGGAAGAAGGAACTGCTCGCCGCCGCCGCGGCGGTCATCGCCGCGGACCGGGAGGTCACCGGCGCGGAGGAGGAACTCTTCCGCGCGATCGCCGACTCGCTCGGTTGCCCGATCCCCCCGGTGCTTCCCGGCCAGACCCTCGCGGGCTAGCAGCCCGTCGGGGCCGGGGACGTTCTCAGCAATGCGACCCTTTACCCCGACGGGCTGCTAGCCGGGGAACTCCACGCGGCGGATCTTCCCGGCCGGGACGTCCACCAGCAGCACGCCCCGGGAGCGGAAGACGAGCGCGTACTCCAGGAGCTGCCGGCGAGTGTCCCGGTTGTCGAGGCTCGCCGCTTCCCTCCCGCCCTTCACCTCCACCACGTAGCGCCGGAACCACCGGGCGGCCACGGCGTCGGCCCGGACGGTGAACTCCTTCGCCTCGCCATCCACGAGAAAGATGCCCTTTCGCGAGACTTCGGTGGCGAGGACCCGGTAGCCGGCGCGGTCGAGGATCCGCCAGGCGGCGTCCGCGCCCGCGCGGCCCTCGCGGCGGCTGCGGGCCACGAGGCGACGCCGGCGCCATCGGGCGAGGGCGAGACCGATCAGGAGGCCGGCGACGAGAAGGAGGACCGCTGCTTCCATGGCCCGAAAGTACCTTCAGCCGGTGACAGATCAGCGCGGCGGCAGGGCCTCGGGATCCGAGACCGACCCGGGCAGCACCGGCAACAGCGCCGACAGCCGCCGGACTTCGTCCGGGTGTGCACGGGCGATGTCCATCTTCTCCCGGGGATCGGCGAGCAGGTCGTAGAGCTCCATCGTTCCGTCGGAGTACGCGATGTAGTGCCAACGCCCGTCGTTGACGGCGCGGATTTCGCGGCCCAGCACGCGCAGGTCGAACGTCGAGGTGGTCAGCTTCTGCATCTGCTCCCAGCTCCGGCCGATCGGGAGGAACGTGGATCGCGCGATCCGGCCGCCGAGCGGGCCGAGGAGGTTCTCCCCGTCCAGCCCTTCGGGGATCTGCAGGCCGCAGAGGTCGAGGATGGTCGGGGTGAGGTCCTCCAGTCGAACGAGTTCCTCCCGGACCGTGCCGGCGGGAAACCGCGGCGGGTAGCGGACCACGAGCGGGACGTGGAGGACCGTTCGATGCAGGCTCCCCTGGTGGTCCACAAGGCCGTGTTCGCCGAGGTTCTCTCCGTGGTCGGCGACCACCACGAAGACCGTGTCATCGAGGATGCCCATCTGCCGGATGCCGTTCAGGAGGACTCCGACCTCCCGGTCGAGGAAAGCGACCTCGGCGTCGTAGAGGTGCGAGAGCACCTTGATGGTCGAGGGAGCGAGCGGTGCCTTCCGGCCCAGGTGGTTGAGAAGGTCGTCCGGCCCGATGGTGCGGGCGTGGCTCCGCAGATCGAGGGCGATCGTGGGGGGCATGAACTTCGTTTCGAAGTCCGCCGGGGGGAAGTACGGGGAGTGGGGCTCCATGTCGTTCACGAACAGAAGGAACGATCGGCCCTCGCTCACTCGCTGCTGAACCCACTCCAGCGCCGCCCGGTGGGTGGCGGGGGCGGTGGGGTAGGGCCGGTTGATGTCCTCGAAGTCGCGGGACGCATGGTCGAAGCCCTGCTCGAGTCCGTACTCCTCGGATACGAAGGCGTTGTTGCTGAAGCAGGCCGTGGCGTAGCCCTTGTCCCGGAACCAGCCCGCCAGCGTTGGCGTGTTGCCCAGGTAGGGCCGCAAACGCCCCCAGAGGAAACGGTGGTGCTCCGGGCGCAGGCCGGTGAAGAGGCTGGCGTGGGAGGGGCCGGTCCAGGGGCTCGGCGACCAGACGTTCCGGAAGCAGGCGCCCTCGGCGGCCAGGGCGGACAGGATGGGGGTCGTCGGCTTCTCGTAGCCATACAGGGAGCAGCGGTCGGCCCGGGTGGTGTCCATGACGAGGAGCACCACGTTCGGACCCGCGGGCGATCCGGAATCCCCCTCCCCGGGCCCGTTTCCACAGGCCCCGAGCAGGACCGCGAGGACGCCCGAGAGGATTGGCGCGAACCGCATGGAGATTGAACAGGAACTCCTGCTCCCCTGCTTCGGGAGTCGACTACCGCGCCGGTTCCGCTCCGCCGCGAACGGGCAGATCCTGCGGGATCGGCAGCCAGTTCGAAAGGCGGGAGATATCTTCGCGGTGTTCGATCGAAAGATCGACGCTGCCGGACGGATCGGCGTCCAGGTCGTACAGCTCCTCCTCCCCGTCCTCATGGAGGATGTAGTGCCAGCGACCATCATACACGCTCTGGATCCGGCGCGTAAATCCCGACGTGACCACTTCCCGGGGATGGGACGCGGCGAGTCGCGCCACCAGGGCATTGAACGGGTGGTAGACCGCGCGGGCCACCCGGCCGCCGGTGGCGGCCAGCAGGGACTCCCCGTCCAGGTCGTCGGGCTCCGGAAGGTCGCAGAGGTCGAGCAGGGTCGGAGGGACGTCCTCCAGGCGGACGACATCGTCCACCACGGTGCCCGGGGGGAAGGCCGGAGGATACCGGATGACCATGGGGACATGGAGGAGTGCCTGATGCAGTCCGCCATGGTGATCGAGCCGGCCACGCTCTCCGAACTGCTCCCCGTGGTCCGCGACGACCGCGAAGACGGAGCGGTCGAGGAGTCCCGATTCCCGGAGACCCTCGGCGAGATTCCCGACCTCGCGATCGAGACAGGCGACCTCGCCATCATACAGGCGGGAGAGTACCTCGATCTGCTCCTGTCCCAGTGTCGCCGCTCCGAGGGTGTGCTGCACGAGCGCCAGGCTCGGCAGCGTGCGACCCCACCGCCGCTGTTCGATCCCGATGCCGGGAGGCATGAACGATGTCTCGAAAGGCTCGGGGGGGGTGTACATCGAGTGCGGCTCGATGTCGTTCACGAAGAGGAAGAAGTTCTCCCCCCGGCTGCGGCACTCCCGTACCCAGGCCAGCGCGGCCCGGTGGGTCCCCGCGGCGTAGGGGTAGGGACGGTCCGGATCGAGGAACTCGCGCGTGAAGTGCTCGAAGCCCTGGTCCAGTCCGAACTCGCCGGACACGAAGGGGCTGTTGCTGAAGCAGGCGGTGCGGTAGCCGGCGGCCTTGAACCAGCCGGCCAGCGTCGGCATTTCCGACAGGTAGTCCCGGCGGGGGCCGCTGAGGAAGCCGTGATTCTCCGGCCGGAGTCCGGTGAAGAGGCTCGCGTGGGCCGGTCCGGTCCAGGGGCTGGGGCTCCAGGCGTCGGTGAAGAGCGCGCCTTCGGCTGCCAGTCGCTCGAGGTTCGGCGTCGTCGGCTTCCCGTAGCCCAGGACCGAGCAGCGGTCGGCCCGGGTCGTGTCCATCACGACGAGGACCACGTCCGGCCGATCCGACGGGGCGCGGGATCCTCCGCAGCATGGGAGGAATGCCACGAACAGGGCGAATCCCGCGACGATCAGCGGCCGAACCATGGCCGGAACGCTCGGTGGAGGGACATCCGTGGGCATCGACTCTGAAGACAGGTCCGGAAGCCCGCACCCCCGAGGCAAACCCGCCCCCCCGCCCGCTGGTTCCACCCCTGCCGGAAGATGCCTTGATCCTCGCCTCACGCCCTCTCTAACCGCTCGATCCTCCGTGAGTTTTGCACTTGTTCCGGGCGAGTTTTCTTTTCGGCGGGTTCCGCGGAGGCAGGCATGAGCTCCGGCATCACCGGGACCGCGACCTTCAGCTTCTCGGCCACCCGGCGGGTGATGGTGCGGAACTCCATCGCCGTGAGGAAGGCAAGCAGCGTGTCGGGGTCGGGGTCCTTCACCTCGAGCGCGTCGAGCGTCACCTCCACCGGCATGTCGCAGTCGAGCTGGACGAGTTTCCGCGAAAGCCGGATCTGCTCGGCATGGTCGATGAGCGTCTGGCGGCGCTTGGGCTGCGGGATTTCGTCGGCGCGGGCCAGAAGCGTGTCGAGATCGCCGAACTCGTTGATGAGGAGGGCGGCCGTCTTCACGCCGATCCCCGGCGCGCCGGGGACGTTGTCGACCGAGTCGCCCGCGAGCGACTGGACATCGACGACACGTTCCGGAGGCACGCCGAAATAGGCCTCCACCCCTTCGCGGTCCACGATCTCGTCGGGCTTGCCCTGCATGCCGGGGCGGAGGATCTGCACGCCGCCACCGACGAGCTGCATGAGATCCTTGTCGGAGGAGATGATCGTCACCCGCCCGCCTGCATCGCGCGCCTTGCAGGCGAGGGTCGCGATGATGTCGTCGGCCTCGAAGCCCTCCTTCTCGAGGCAGGCGATGTTGAAGGCGCGGGTGGCGTCGCGGGTGAGCGGGATCTGCGGGCGCAGGTCCTCGGGCATCTCCTCGCGATTGGCCTTGTAGAG
>JALOQY010000276.1 GCA_025459285.1 Planctomycetota bacterium
TCCCCACTCCACCCATGGTCGAGAACATGACGACCCCCGCCAGCACGCTCACCGCCATGTCGGAGAACGCGATGACCAGGCTGTCGACGGCGATGTTGGACCTGTCGTCCACGAACGAGCCGTAGGCGAACATGATGGCCATCATGATCGACAGGCTGAAGAACACCTGACCCACCGCGTCGACCCAGATCTCCGCATCGGAAAGGGCCGAGAAGTCGGGGATGAAAAGCCTCGCCATCCCGGCGCCCGCGCCGCTCATCGTGAGGCCCTTCACCGCCATGATGGCGAGGAGGGCGACCGGGATGAGCACGGTGTACTTGACCACCTTGCCCACGCTGTGCGCGCCGTTGCGTATGCAGTAGTAGATGAGTCCCCATGCGGCGAGCAGGGAGACCAGGACCCCGGTCGGTATGACCCCGAATCCCGAGGTGGTACCGGTCGTCCGGATGGCGCTCATGAAGAGCCCGCGGGCCATCGCCAGGTCGCCCGTCGCACCCGCGAACTCATAGCTGAGCACGGTCATCAGGATGACCCACGCGAACACGACGGCGTAGTAGACCGCGATCACGAACGCGTTCGCCGTTGCCGCCCAGCCGATGAACTCGGCCTTCCGGCTGATGCTGCGGAGGCATCCGGGCGCTCCCTTCTTCAGCCGGCGCCCGATGGAGAGTTCCATCATCAGGAGCGGAACTCCCAGCACGAGCATGGCGAGGAGGAAGACCAGCAGGAAGGCCCCTCCCCCGTGCTTCGCCGCGAGTCCCGGGAACCTCCAGGCATTCCCGAGCCCGACCGCGGAGCCCACCGCGGCGAGGATGAACGTCGAGCGCGAGGACCATTGCGCTCTCCCGGATCCGTCCTTCGCCATTCTTCTTCCTCTCGTCCGGCGCGGGTGGGTGGAGGGATGGAGGGAACCGTGCCCGTGCGGCCCTCCGGCGCCGGATTGTACCGGGCAGGGAGGCCGCGAGGCCCGGGAAGTCCGGGCTCCGATCCTCGACCGGATCCGGGCCGGGGGACGCTCCCGCTGGGAAGAGCCTTGACACCCTTGTCTTGCGATGTAGACTCAGTTGCGATATGAGGCCGCGCGGATGCGGCCCTGGTTTCCATCCACGGGAGGTCGTCATGAAGAAGGCTCTCTGTCTCGCGGCCTTCGCCTCTCTCACGCTCGTCTCCGCCTGGCTCGCCCTTCCGGCGCCGGCGGACGCGGGCTGAGGCGGCGGACGCTGCGGAGCCAGTCGTCAACGGGTCGACGTGCCGTTCGTCGACCTCGGGCTGAAGGCCCGGACGGCGGGTTCCGAATACGGGGAACAAACGCTTCGCGTTGCGGAGCTCCTCGAGCGGATGTCCGCGAATGCCGGACGGGAGGCCCGTCCGGCAGTAGTGTGGTTCTTCGATCCCGCCGACGACGTCGCCGCCACCGGCTTCGACGCCAACGTCCGGCGGAACGAACAGGTCGCTCTCGCTCTCTCCGCGTTCCGGTGCTACCGGGTGAACGTGGAGACGATCGACAGCGAGGCCGTGCGGGCGGA
Organism: Planctomycetota bacterium; assembly: GCA_025459285.1. Lineage (GTDB taxonomy): Bacteria > Planctomycetota > JAJSAM01 > JAJSAM01 > JAJSAM01 > Prado167. Next base: position 1,527 of record JALOQY010000276.1, read on the forward strand.
GTACGCGAGGGTCCTGCCGGCCGTCCACTTCTTCGGCCCCGACAACGCACTGCTGGGGCGGATGGAGGGGAAGAAGGCCTACTCACTGGCCGGTTTCAGTGGCGCCCTCGAATCGGCCTGGGCACGATCGTTCACGACGCCCATGAAGGGTTACACCCGAGACATGGCTCGCGTCCTCGACTCCCTCGACAAGGTCGACGGGCGAAAGCAGATCCTTGCCCGGGAGCGGGCCCGCCTGGCGGCGAAGCCCGACCCCCGGCGTGAGCGAGAGCTCGCGGCGGACGAGGCGAAGCTGAAGCTCGAGGAGGAGAAGGTCCTCGCCGAGGAGAAGCGGGTCCGGTCCGAGGTGGCGCTCAGACCCGAGTACCTGAAGGCCGACGAAACCGCCCGGGCCCGTTGAGGACCGGAGCGGAGACGATACGGGGCCGCGGCGCCGCAGGGCATCGCGGCCCCCTCCATTCACCTCGGACGGGGCCACCGCCCGACTCCGCGGCAGCGCGAATCCCCCTGGCATCGCCAGCGGCGGCGGCGACCCGGCACACACCGTCGCCGGCACGAGCACCTCGTGGATCGCGGCGCGACCGTCGCCCGATCCCGGTTCGTCGCGGCCATGGTTGACTCCCTTCCGAGTCCGGAACGCGTCCCGAAACAGGTTCGACGACTCCCGGCGGCGGGATCGCCCCGGAGAGGCCCGCGGCCGGACGTGGGTTTCGGAGTCTCCCAGTCGCTCCCCGTGGTCGTAGCACTCGTCGCGGCGCACCCCGGACAGCTCGTCTACCTGGAGCAGCCGGAGAGACCGCCACATGGGTGAACCCGCTGGCCGGCGGGGCGGGACTGCTCGAGACCCGGTAGTCTCGCTCCCAGACCGACCAGCGGGCCCACGACGGACGTGACGCCGGCCGCGCGCCTTCCGATTCCTGGAAGATGGTTCCGTCCGAACGGAGCCGTGCGGGCTACAGTGCTCCCGAGGCCATTGCGGCCGGCCCTTCGCGGGGCTGACCCACCGCTCCGGCTTCAGCCGTCTCCTGCTCACGCGTCCGAGCGATCACACGATCTCCCGCCCGCGCCGCGCCGTCAGCGCTCAGGGCAGGTTCACGGCAGCAATCACGCGGAAACGCGGGTCTTCACCAAGGAGCGGATCATGAAGCAATCGAGTTTCGAAGTTCCCCGACTTGCTCGGACCAAAGCCGCCAGAATCCTGGCGTTCAGCCTGCTGCTCACCCTCGCGATCTGTCTGGACACCCGAGGGGAGGAATCCGGGCGGCCGCCTCAGGCGCGCGCTTTCCCCGGCAGTGAGGTGATCGGTCACGGGTGGAACCTGACCGAACGCAATCCGGCCAATGCCCGTCGAGAAGCCGTCATCCGCTTCCGAACCGAGGACGGTCAGCGGGAGCCGACGGAGGAGACCGGCTTCACCGGCATCGGCGCCATCCCGGCATTCATGTCGGCCCAGTCCCTGACGGAGAGTGACTACCGGAGCACCTTCGCGGACTCCTTCAAGAGCCTGCAGAGCAAACTGACCGTCGCGACGAATTCGAAGGTGGACTCCCTCGGTTTCGAAGGGAGCGTGGACTCCAGGTTCTCCTCCGAGGTCAGGACGTCCCGGAAGGTCTACCTGGCGAGCGTCCAGAAGAAGCACACCGAGTACATCCTCCAGTTCGACGACCCCTACTCCCTCGGGAAACACCTGACGGCGAAGTTCCGTGCGGACCTCGAGAGTCTCCCGCCCGAGGTTCTCTTCGATCGGTATGGCACGCACGTGGTGACGAAGGTCCTCCTGGGGGGACGCCTGGACTACTGGTACACCTCCACGGAAGTGGACAGCATGACCGAGAAGCAGTTCGAGCTGTCCGTGAAGGCGAGCTACGGGGGCGTCAGCGGTGGTGTCGACCTCTCCTCCGAGGAACGGAGGGAGGCCAGCAGCAGGAACATCGAGATGACGCTGAAGGCCGTCGGAGGCGGAAGCAGCGCGGTGGCGAAGCTCGAAGCCGCGAAGAAGGAACCCGAGTTCGTGGAATGGGCCGAGAGCATCGCGGCAAGTCCCCACTACATCGGCCATCCTGCCGGCGGTCTGATGCCCGTGTGGGAACTCTGCGGGGATCCGGCACGGGCCCGGCAGCTCGAGAGCTACTTCCATGCTCTGATCGCCAGGCGGATCATCGAGAACCCCGTCTTCTTCACCGGGGTATCCGAGGGAACCAAGGAGTACCCGGGACTCACGCTCGCGGTGGACGAGGGGTACAAGATCATCTCGGGTGGCGCCAGGCTCTCCTGGGACGGGGGCCATGGCCTGCTGCTCGTCTCCTCCTATCCCTCGGACGATTCCCGGAGCTGGACGGCGCAGGGCCGATCCATCGGGAAGGCCGACTACGGCAAAGTGACGATCAGTGTTCTCGCGATCTACGATCCCCACGACTACTGGGAGGTGCGGACGTTCGAAGGCAAGTCACCGGCCACGGTCAAGTGTCCAAGGGCGTTCTCCGGGATCGACGAGGGCTACTCCCTGACCGGCGGCGGGGCCCGCTCGGAACCCCTCTCCCTCACCGATGGCAGTATGGGCTACGGGAGCTTCGTCTGGATGTCGCATCCGGTCCTGAAGGACCACCGGCAGCTTCTGGAAAGCCTGCCGTTGATGCAGGGGATCGGTGGGGACGACTTCGACGAGGACAAGACAGCGGAGGCCTACGGTCGATTCGCGGGGAAGGCCGCGGAGATTTCGGGATGGGTGGGCTTCGGGAAGAACTGGATTGGCGACAGCACGACCACGATGACCGCCTATTCTATCGGAGTGAAACCCGGGAAACCGGATGTCATGCAGCACGTGTCACTGAAGACCGTGGCATTCGTCGGGAAGGGGCCGCTGACGGTGGGAATGGACCGCCCTTATGCCTCGGTTCGCACCCATTCCGGCTACTCGCTCACGGGCGGTGGCGCCGTCTCGCCGAACCGGCTCGTTCTCCTCACCGGCTCTCTCTGCGAGCCCGCGAATGACGGGGGGGGCGAGATGTTGTGGTCCGTCTTCGGAAAAGCCCATGGGTGGCACAGCGACTCGCCGGTCTATGGCTTCGCGATCGGCCTGAAGGTGTCGATGAAGTGATCGCGGGCCTTCGCGGGAAGTAGCCCGGGGAGCCTTCGGCCCCGGGATAGGCCATCCACAGGGGCGGCCGGACCCGAGAGTATCCGGCCGCCCCTCATGGCAGACGGAGAACCAGGCCGGCGGCGCCGGCCGGCGCGGTCGTCACCGGCGTGCGGCTCTCCGTCCCGTCTTCCGCAACGCGGGCGGCGAAGAGCTCGAGCGTCGTCGACACGAGGCGACGGATCTCGAAGGCGCCGTCCGGGCCGGTGAGCGCGCCGAGGACGAACCCGCCCTCGATCCGCTCGAAGGAAAAGCCCACCGGGAGAGGCGGCGCGCCGGGAAGCGCCCGGACGAAGACCGCCGCGTCGGGGACCGGGCGGCCCGCGGCGTCGAGCACGGTGCCCGAAAGCGTGAACGCCCGCGCGAGTTCGATCCTCGCGTCGGACAACCGGAAGTCATGGACCTCCGCCGGCAGCAGACCGTCGTCCGGCGGCGTCACGACGAGGACCGCGGGGAACCCCGGCGGGAGGAGCGGGAAGACGGCGACGCCCTCGCCGCCGGTCGTCCTGACGATACGCCCGTCCGTGAACGGCGCGCCTTCATCGGGAGCGTTCAACACGACGCGGGCGCCCGGAACGGGCCGGCCGCCGGCACCGACAGTCACGCGCGCCGCGATCATCTCCTCCGCCACGATCCTCACGGTCCCCTCCTCCGGACCGAGGGGCACCGGAGCCGGTCGGACGTGACCCGGCGGCGCGTTGACCTGGAGCTTGTAGGCGCCCGGGCCGAGGCCGGCGAGCGCGAACCGACCGGCGGCGTCGCTCTGCGCCCGGGCGTGGACCTCCGTCCATGCCTCGCCGACCTCCGGGCCGCAGACCTCCTCCGCGCTCACCCACGCGCCGGGGACGGGACGCCCCTCCCCGGTCACGACCTCCCCCGTGACGACGCGGCCCGGTTCGAGGGTGACCGACCAGACGCCGGCCGGGAACGGGCCGGCGACCTTCGGTGCATACGGGAGCGGATGGCCGCGCTCGTCGCGGCAGGAGTGGATGCAGACGCCGAACGACTTCCCGTCGCCGACGCCGTGTCGCCCCCGCTTGAACCACCCCTCCGTCTCCGCATCGAAGAGGATGCGTCCCTCCTCGAAGGTGCCGGCACCCGGCCAGTCGCACTGCCCGGCCGGCACGGGGCGGCCGTCCGGGCCGAAAACGCGGATGAGCCAGGCGCGCTCCGCGGGCGCCGGTGAAAGGTCGACCTCGGCCACCCCTCCGGCCCCGGACTGGATCCGCCCGCGGTGGATGGCATCCCCGAACCACGCGCTCAGGGCGATCCCTGCGGCGGGGTCGTTCTCGGCAAAGAGCAGGAAACTCCCGTCCGGCCGGAGTCGCGTGAAGGTCTCCCTTTCGGAGATCCGCACCTCGCGGACCGACGCCCCGGGGGGGAGCGGAATGCGGCCCTCCACCATCCGGGACCGCCCCGCGAGCGGGATCGTCAGGTCGGTCCCGGGGGCGAAGTCGCCGCCCCACTGGGCAAACTCCCGCGAGAGGACGGTCAGGTGGAACCCGAGGTCCGCCGGGATCCCGTCGAGGGAGAACCGCCCCGCAGCGTCGGTTCCCGGACCTTCGAAGGCGCCCAGGATGCGCCCCGCCTCCCTCGCATCGTTCGGCCAGGGATCGATGCGCGCGTTGGCGACGGGGGCGCCGTCCGGACCGACGACGCGGCCCGAGATCCGGGCCGCCGGCACCATGTCGAAGGAGAGCTCCCGCTCCTCGCCCGGCGCGAGGCGGAGGCTGATCGCCTCGTCCGACACGTCGCGCGGGACCCAGCCGCGTCCCCACGCCGCGAGGGTG
>JALOQY010000277.1 GCA_025459285.1 Planctomycetota bacterium
CTCTCCGATGACCCGCTGGCTCCCCTCCTCGACGACGACCACGTTGCGGTCGGTGCGGTCGCGCAGCGAGATCTCGTGGGCCGGGACCTCCGGGGCGCAGTGGTGGAACCGGCCGCCCGCGGCGTGGAGCTTGCGGTTCTCCGCGAGGACTTCGAGCGCGCTCTCCGCGTCGGGGTGGATCCCGCGGGCCTCCTCCGGCGCGACCGGCAGCTCGAAGGCCGCGCAGCGCAGGCCGGCGAGGAGGACGAAGGGGTTGCCGCGATCGAAGACGACCTCCTCGACCGGCCGCTCGAAGATCTCCCCGGGGTGGCGGAGGACCCACTGGTTCGCCGGGGTGTCGAGGGCGACGAAGACCACGAGCGAGTCGTCGCCGCGCCGGCCGGCGCGCCCGGCCTGCTGGAGGAAGGAGGAGAGGCGGCCCGGCCAGCCGGCGATCACCGCGGCGTCGAGGCCGCCCACGTCGATGCCCAGCTCCAGCGCCGGAGTGGCGCTGACCCCGAGGAGGCGGCCGGCAATGAGCCCCTCCTCCACCGCCCGCCGTTCCTCCGGAAGCAGACCGGCGCGGTAGGGGGAGATCCGGGCCGCGAGCGCCGGGGCCTCCTCGGCGGCGTAGCGGGCGATCATCTCGGCGGTGATCTTCGCCTTGCTGAAGGCGATGGCGCGGACCCCCCGGCGAAGGAGCGCGGCGAAGACCTCCGCGGCTTCGATGTTGGCGCTCCGGCGCGAGCGGACCTTCGTGTCGCGGACGCGGGGCGGGTTCACGAGGAGGAACGTCCGGTGGCCGCGGGGGCTCCCGTCACCGGCGAGGAGTTCGAGGGGGCGGCCGAGAAGGCGCGCCGCGTGCTCCGCGGGGTTCGCGAGGGTCGCGGTGGCGGCGATCACGAGGGGAGCGGCGCCGTGGTGGCGGGCGACGCGGAAGAGGCGCCGGAAGAGCCAGCTCGCGTTCGCCCCGAAGATGCCGCGGTAGACGTGGATCTCGTCCACCACGACGGTCGAGAGCCGCGCGAGGAAGGAGGCGAACCGGCCGTGCGCCGGGAGGATCGCGGCGTGGAGGGTGTCGGGGTTCGTGAGCAGGATCCGCGCCCGGTCGCGCAGGCGCCGGCGGAGGTTCGAGGGCGTGTCGCCGTCGAAGACGCCGGCCGTCACGCCGGTGAAACCGCCGTCGCCGAGCGCTCTCTCGACCGCGAGGAACTGGTCCCGGGCGAGCGCTTTCGTGGGATAGAGGAGGAGCGCGGTGGCGTCCGGGTTCTCCGCGAGGCGCGCCAGGAGCGGGAGCAGGAAGCAGAGCGTCTTGCCGGAGGCCGGTCCGGTGGCCACGAGGAAGTCGCGGCGCGCGGCCGCGAGGTCGAGGGCCCGCGCCTGGTGGGTGTAGAGCCGCTCCGCCCCCCGGGCGGCGAGGACGGCCCGGATCGCGGGGGAGAGGGGCTCGCTCGGCTCGGCGTAATGCGCCTCCCGCGCCGGTTCTTCCCGCACGTGGACGACCCGCGCGCGCCCCCCGGGGGATGCGAGGTAGTCCCGCAGGAACGCCGCGACGCCTGTTCCAGTGCCGCCCACCATGCCCGGGAGCCTACCCCGCCCCGGTGACAAGGGCGGGAAGATTGACCCTGGGTCAATCTTCCCGGATTTCGATCAGCAGGGCGCCCTTCGCGACGCGGGTGCCGGGGGCGGCGTGGACGGCCTTGACGATTGGCCCGCCTCGGCGAGGACCCGCAGGATCGTGCCGGGTACGACCGCCCGCACCGCCGAGGGATCGGGGAGTGGTGTCACCTTGCGGTTCGCGAACTTCGGCGTCAGCCGGGTCAGGTAGGCGCAGTCGTCGATCACGAATTCGGTGAGCTTCTCGCGCTGTTCCATCGCGGACCCCCTACACCGGCGGGACGCCGTGCTTGCGCTCCGGGCGCACCGAGCGCTTCTGGCGTGAGACGTTCAGGGCATGGATGAGGAAGTCCCGCGTCTCCGCGGGGTCGATCACGGCGTCCACGTGGCCCGACGCCGCCGCGATGTAGGGATTGCTGAACTTCTCGGCGTACTCGCGGATCTTCAGACGGCGCGTCTCCTCGGGGTTCTCCGAGGCGGCGATCTCGCCCTTGAAGATGATGTTCGCCGCCCCCTCGCTGCCCATGACCGCGATCTCCGCGATGGGCCACGCGAAGAGGAAGTCCGCGCCGAGGTGGCGCGAGCACATGGCGATATAGGCGCCGCCGTAGGCCTTCCGGAGGATCACGGTGATCTTCGGCACCGTCGCCTCGCTGTAGGCATAGAGGATCTTCGCGCCGTGGCGGATGACGCCCATGTGCTCCTGGTCCACTCCGGGCAGGTAGCCGGGCGTGTCCACGAAGGTCACGAGGGGGATGTTGAAGGCGTCGCAGAACCGGATGAACCGGCTCATTTTGTCCGCCGCGTCCACGTCGAGGACCCCGGCGAGGACGAGCGGCTGGTTCCCGATCATCCCCACCGTCCGGCCCTCGAGGCGCGCGAAGCCGACGACGATGTTCGCGGCCCACAGTTCCTGGACCTCGAAGAAGTCGCCGCAGTCGCAGACCCCGCGAATCACCTCCCGGACGTCGAAGGGGAGCCGCGGTTCGTCGGGGACGATCTCCTCCAGCGGGCGGCCCGGCTTCGCGGGCGCGGGCGGGTAGGGGTCGGCGAGCTTCGAGCTGTTCCAGGGGATGAAGGTCACGAGGCGCTTCACCTGCTCGAAGCAGGCCGCCTCGCTTTCCGCGTAGAAGTGGGCGTTGCCGGAGACGGAGGCCTGGACCCGTGCCCCCCCGAGGTCCTCCATGCTGATCTCCTCGTTCAGCACGGTGCGGATGACCTCGGGGCCGGTGATGAACATCTTGCTGATCCGATCCACCACGAAGACGAAGTCGGTGAGCGCCGGGGAGTAGACCGCGCCGCCGGCGCAGGGGCCGAGGACGATGGAGATCTGGGGGATCACCCCGGAGGCGAGGGAGTTGCGATAGAAGATCTCCCCGTAGCCGGCGAGGGAGTTCACGCCCTCCTGGATCCGCGCGCCGCCCGAGTCATTGATCCCTATGAGAGGGACCCGCAGGTTCATCGCGTGGTCCATGATCTTCGTGATCTTCCGCGCGTGGCGGAGGCCGAGCGACCCGCCGGCCACCGTGAAGTCCTGGGCGTAGATGCAGACCGGGAACCCCTCGATCGTGCCCGTGCCGGTGAGCACGCCGTCGCCGGGCAGGTTCTTCCCGGCCATGCCGAAGTCACGGCATTCGTGCTCCACGAAGAGGTCGTATTCGTGGAAGGAACCCCGGTCGAGGAGCGCGATGATCCGGTCGCGGGCCTGGAGCTTCCCGCTGGCCGCCTGCTTCGCGGCGGCGGCTTCCCCGCCGCCCATCCGCAGCCGTGCCGTCCGTTCCCGGAACTCCGCGATCTTGTCCCTGCGCATGGAAGGTCCTTTTGTCTGCCCGTCCCGCCTTCCGGACGCGGGTCGGGTCGGTCGGGATCAGTGGGGGGGCCCGTCGCCCGTCGCGACGGGATCGGCCCCGGGCCGGCGGTCCACCGCGCGGCTCACGAAGGTCAGGGCCGCGCCGAGGACGAGCAGGCCGGCGGCGAGGTACAGGGAGAGCCGGTGGCCGCTCTCGGGGAACGCGTCCGTCAGGAGGCCGTTCACCTGGGAGAGCGCGAAGCCGCCGAGCCCCCACGCCGTGAAGAGGAGCCCGTAGTTCAGGCCGAAGTTCCGGAGTCCCCAGGAGTCCTTCGCGGCGGCGGGGAAGAGCGAGAGGTTCGCCCCGTAGTTCGCGCCGGCGACCAGCACGACACCCATCAGCACGAGCGCCTCGTCGGTGATGAAGACGAGCGCGAGCACCATGAGCGCCTGGCAGGTGAAGGCTGCGAAGAGCGTCCAGAGGCGGCCGATCCGGTCGGACAGGCTGCCCGCCAGCACCCGCCCACCGGCATTCCCCACCGCCAGCACGACCACGAGCCAGAACGCGTTCGCCTCGCCGAGGGCGGTCTTCCCGAACTTCGTGGCCGTGCCGATGAGCATGAGCCCCACGCCGGCCCCGAAGAAGAACATGGTCCACAGGAGCCAGAACCGCGGCGCCCGGAGCATCTCCTTCGGACCGCAGTCCCGGGCCGCCACCTTCCTCTTCGCCGCGCCGCCCGGGGCCGCGCCGCCCGGGACGTACCCCGCCGGGGGGTTGCGGAGGAACTGCGCGAGCACGACCACCGCCGCGACGAAGACGACCCCGAGGATGATCATCGTCTTCGCCGTCCCGAAGCCGCCGAGGAGCGCCGTGGCCAGCGGCGCCCAGAGGACGCTGGCGAGCCCGAAGCCCGCCACCACGACGCCCGCCACGAGGCCGGTGCGGTGCGGGGGGAACCACTTCACCGCCGGCGGCGTCGCGCTGGCGTAGCCGAAGCCGATGCCGGTCCCCGCCAGCACGCCGAAGCCCGCCACGAAGCCGATCACGGAGTTGCCGAGGAATCCGGCGAGGAGGCAGCCCGCCCCCACGAGGATCCCGCCGGCCGTGGCGATCCGCCGGGGGCCCATGCGGTCCTGGAGCCGCCCGGCGAGAACCGTGGAGAACGCGAAGACGAGGCAGGCCACGGAGTAGGGGAGGGCGGTCTCCGAGGCGTTCCAGCCCCACTCCTTCGCGATGGCGGCCTTCAGCACCGACCATGTGTAGAGGATGCCGAGGGCGAGGTTGATGCCGGTGGCGGCGAGGGTGACGGTCCGGCCGGCGTGCGGCGAAGGCACGGGAGGAGCGGTGGCGGTCATGGGGAAGGGTGTCCCGGGAAGGCGCGTGCGGGCGCCAGACCGGGGATTGTAGCCGCCGGCCGCGATCCCCGGGGGACGGAATCGGACGGCCCGACGGGGACCCGCTCGGGACCAGCGTGGTCCGGGGGTTGTGATTCGGGGACGCAGGTAACTTGTCAACTTTCCGGCTGGTGGCTGGCGGCTGGCGAGGGGGGCCTGGTCCGGGGGTTGTGATTCGGGGACGCAGGTAACTTCTCAACTTGCCGGTTGGCGGCTGGCGATTGGAGACCGGGCGCCGGAGGGCCCACTGCTCTGTCGATGTTTTCACACGCTCGGGCAAGTTGACAAGTTACCTCCGTCCCCTCTGCTGATGCGGCAAGTCGACAAGTTACCTCCGTCCCCTCTGCTGACTCGTGCCGGGCCGGCTCGACCAGCGGCCGGCGCGGAGGTGCTCCCGCAGGCGCGGTTCGCGGGTGGCGAGGAGATGCAGCAGGCCGAGGAGGCCCGCGCCGGCGGCCGCCAGGTAGAGGGCGAGCTCGACCCCGCGCGGCGCGAAGGCCGCCGCCGCGAGCGCGGTCACGGGGATCCACTGGTGCGGCATCCAGCCGGCCATGACCGTCCCGTCCCACCACTCCAGGATCCCGGCGCGGAAGAGGAAGACGGCGCCGAGCGCCGCGAACACGAGCCACCTCTCCGGCGTGGGTTCGAGGAGCGCCATTGCCACCCAGCCCGCGACGAGTGTCGGGACCGCTGCCCGGAGGAGCAGGGCCCGGAGGTTCTCGAGGACCTGCTCCCGCAGATCCGCCCCGAAGAGCCAGAGCCGGGGGCCCGGCGGGAGCCCGAAGGACTTCGGGGCCAGTCCGGCGAGAGCGGCGAGCACGAGGGGGGCGGAGAGGGGGACGCCCCACCGCCCGGCAAGGACCATCGCCAGGACCGCGAACGCGGGGCCGGTGGCCGCGCCCGCACACACCAGGAGCAGCCTCCCCAGGTCGAGCGGCGCGCGCCAGCCGAGCCCGATCCGCCAGTGGGCGCTCCGCCGCACGGCCGCCGCGCCGCGCATCCCCGTCCGCCCGGCATGGACCCGGGGGAGGGCCGCCGGGTCGGCGGGCGCCGATCCGGTCACGCACAGGGCCGCCGTGCCGGGCCGGACCGCCGGTCGCCGGTCGAGGACGGCGGGCTCCGCCCAGGTGGACTGCCGAGATCTCCAGAGTGCGTTGAGGGCAACGATGAGGAGCGGGATCACCATCGGCATGACAGGGGCCGACGCAGGCCATCTCACGGACCCGGACCCGAACAGGGCAACCAGGGAGGCGATCGGCACAAGAAGACCGCAGACCACGAGCGAGAGGATACACGAGGACCTCCGCCGGAGCCGCTCACGGAGGAGGGAATCGACGCCGCCGGCGGCGGCGAGGGCCAGGACCACCGCCGCGACGAGGAGCGGGGCGCCGCCGCCCCAGGGGTCCCGACCGGCGAGCGCCCGCAGGTGGAAGGCGGCGGTGCCGAGGCAGAGGGACGCCCAGAGGCACCACGGCACCCCACGGAGCCAGCGGGCGAGCCGCAGCGCCGCGCGGTCCGGGATGCGCAGCGCCTCGAACCGCGTCAGGCGAACATAGCCGACGCCCCACGCCAGCAGGCAGGTGAAGACCAGGCTGAACAGGATCAACAGTTCAAGCCAGTCCAGTTCGCTCCGGGAGAAAGCGTACCCCTCCCGCCGCCAGTGGCAGGCGACCGCCGCCGGCACGAGCGGGAGGACGAGGAGGCCCCCGAACCGCAGGACCCCCCAGGCGATGAGCAGGATCCGCGAGACGGCCCCCAGGCCGGTCTCCCGCGCCTGCCGCACGCGCCGCTCCCGGCGGAGCTGCCGGAGCCACCCGTCGAGCCGCGTCGCCTCGCGGAGCGCCGCGATCACGGCGCGGCCTCCGCCGGACCCCCGGTGACGGCGAGGAAGATCTCCTCCAGCCCCAGCTCCTCGGCGTGGACGCGCCCGTACCGCGCCCGCAGATCGGCGAGCAGCGGCTCCCCGAAGCCGGCGGTCACGACCGCGACGCCGCCGGGCACGGACCGCCTCGACAACTCGCCGGGGATCTTCGGCTCCGCGGACTCCGTCTCGATCACGAGCCGGCGCACCCTCTCCTTCAGGTCGTCGAGCGGCGCAACGAGGCGCATCGAGCCGCCGACGAGGAAGCCGACGGTGTCGGCGACGCGCTCCACGTCGGTCAGGACGTGGGAGGTGAAGAGCACGGTCTTCCCCTCCCGCCGGCTGAACTCCAGCACGAGGTCGAGGAACTCCCGCCGGACCGTCGCGTCGAGGCCCGCGAGCGGGTCGTCCAGCACGAGGAGATCGGGATCCGGGGCGAGGGCGAGCACGAGTTCGGCCCGGCGGCGCTGGCCGGCGCTCAGTTCGGCGAGCGCCTGGTCGCGGGGGATCCGCAGCCGGTCGCGGAGAGCCCCGGCCCGGACGTGGTCGAAGCGGTCGAAGAACGCCGAAATGAAGAGCAGGAGGTCGTCGATCGGCAGGTCGTCGTAGGGGAACGGCTCCTCGGAGAGGTAGCCGATGCGCTGGCGGGTCGCCGCCGAGAGCGAGAGCGAATCCTCCCCCCAGACCGACGCCCGGCCGGCGTCGGCGCGGAGGAGGCCGAGCAGGATCCGCAGCGCGGTGGTCTTGCCGGAGCCGTTGGGGCCGAGCAGGCCGAAGATGGAGCCCTCGGGTACCTCGAGGTCGAGATCCCGCAGCGCTTCCACCTTCCTGAACCGGCGGGCGAGTCCCCGGATCACGACCGGCGGATCGGCCATGGCGCCTCCCCCCGCGCGAGCAGCGCGGCCAGTTCCTCCGGGACGATCGCGGCGAGTTCCCCAGCGTCCGCGCCGACGCCGGCGAGGTCCTCCACGAGACGCGCGAGCCGATCGCGGACCTCGGCCCGCAGCTGGGCCTTTGTCAGCGCCCGCCCCCGGGCGGCCACGAAGGTCCCCCGCCCGCGGCTGGACCGGAGGAGGCCGGCCCGCTCCAGTTCCCCGTAGGCTTTCCGGACCGTGTGGAAGTTCACGTGGAGCTGCGCCGCGAGGTCGCGCGCCGGCGGGAGCTGCTCCCCGGGCGCGAGCCGGCCCGTGGCCACGGCGAGCCGGAGCTGCCGCTCGATCTGGAGACCGAGGGGAACGCCGCTCACGGGATCGACACGAAGGTAGACCATTGATATAGCGATCTATATCAATAGAACAAGCCGCCGACAAGCCCGAGGCGGGCTCCGCTCGACCGCACGGCTCACAGCGCGTCGAAGATCGCGTTCAGCGTCGGGCTCGGGCGCAGCGC
>JALOQY010000278.1 GCA_025459285.1 Planctomycetota bacterium
CCGAGGGCGGCGAGGCGGCGGGCCTCGCGGGCGCGGTTCACCGTCCAGGCGTGTATCTCCGCGCCCCTCGCGTGGGCCGCATCGACCAGGTCCCTCGTCACCGCCCTTGCCTCCACCGCGAAGACGTCCACCGGGTGGCGCGGCAGCCCTGGCACCGGGGCGGCGAGCACCGCGCCGATCCGCAGGCCCGGAGCGAGTCGCCGGGCCGCCAGCGCGAGGCGGGGCGCGAAGGAGGTCACGAGGGTCCCCCGGATCCGCCCCGCCCGACGCAGTTCGGCCACCACGCGTTCCGGCAGGCCCTTCTGGCCCCGGACCCCCTTCAGCTCCAGGTTGAGCGGCAGCGCGCGCCCCGTCGCGGCCAGGGCCTCGGCGAGAGACGGGACGCGGTTACCGACCACGGCCCGGATCTGGAGGAGCGTGCAGTCCCGCACGACCACCGGCACCCCGATGATCCGCCCGAGGTGATCGTCGTGGCAGAGCACCGCCACCCGGTCCGCCGAGAGCCGGACGTCCACCTCCGCCGAGTCAGCCCCGCCCTCGATCGCGAGCCGGAGGGCCTCGACCGTGTTCTCCGGCGCCCCCCGCGACGCCCCGCGGTGCGCGCAGATCCGCACCGGCTACGGGTCCTTGTACATCTGGAAGTCGAGGGCGTCGGTGCCGTCCCAGTCGTGCCAGTCGGTCGGCGTCTTCACGCGGGCCTGGAACTGGATCTTCATGGCGTCCACCTGCACGAGGATCTGGGACTTGAGGAGGTAGACCGCCTTCGCCTTCCAGCTCATGGCGTAGGACAGCTCCGCGGGCTGGCCCCGGTAGGTGAAGTTCTTGAGGACGCCGTCCTCGTAGGCGGCGAGGCGGAGGTCGAGGGCGGCACGGTGCGTCCAGCTCATGTCGCTCTCGATCTTCTCCAGCGTCCCGCCGGAGATCCTCCATCCGCCCTCGCGCCGCCCCTGGATCCCGATGGAGGAAAGCGGGCGACCGTCGATCAACACGTGGTCGCGGAACGGGTCGGGCAGCGTGGCCGTGCCGTAAGTCTGGTTGTAGCGGGTGGTGTGATCGGGGAGGACCCCGAAGTTGCGGTCGGCGATCCCCTCCGGGACCGGGGACAGATTGGCGCCCTTCTGCAGGAAGCTGCCGGGGACGAGGATCCCGCGCCGATCCAGCCGGAAGCCCGCCTCGTAGGGGCCGGTGTGGATGACCCGGCCATCCACGATGAAGGAGGAGATCGTGTAGGTCCCCTCGTGGACGGACTGGTCGTTCTCGAACGCGACGACCTTCTCCGCCTCCCTTTCGCCCTTGAACTCCAGCACGTACTGCTTCAGCGACTGCCGCGGCTGCTTGAACGGCTGGTGGGAGAGCTGGAAGCTCCGCGAGTACTTCATGATCGTGACGCGGTCGCCGGGATGGAAGACGTTCATCAGGTCGTAGGTGTCCCCGGCCGGCGCGTCGGGCGGGAGGTTGTACCGGTCCACCGAGGCGTTCTTCACGTTGGCCATGTTGGCCTGGTGGATGGCGGCCCGCTGGCCCTCCTCGTCCTTCTTCTTCGACATGTACCAGACGCCCGCCACGGTGCCGACGACGAGGATCACCACGACGAGGATGATCGGCGTGGGGTCCATCCGGCGGCGGTAGCCGATCGCCGGACGCTGCTCCTCGGAGTCATCTCCGGCGCCGCCCCGGCCGCGCCGGGCGGGCCGCCGCCCGCCTCGACCGGAGCCGCCCTTGACGGGAAACTCCGCACCGCAGTAGGGACAGGCCGCGACTCCGCCGGGCACCACCGCCGGGACTTCGAGGCTGGCCTGGCAACTCGGACAACGGGTAAAGGGCATCGCGCGCTTCTCCGTGCCGGCGCCGCGTCACTCTCTCGGGAGGCGCGAGGCGAGCTGCTTGCGCATCTGCATCTCCGGGGTCTCACCCACGGAGCAGAAGCACTTCTTTGCGCTCTCCCTCACGTGCCACGGGCAGGACTCTTCATAGGGGCAGTCGACGGCCCGCTCCACGTCGTGGTCGAAGGGGCAGGTATCGACGGGTTTCGCGGACTTCGGCGCGCGCGACTTCGACGAAGCGCTCTTCGCGGTCGCCGGCGTCGCGGGTGGCTTCTTCGGGGACTTCTTCTTCGAAGGCATCCGCACCTCCGCGATCCATGGTAAACGGCCCCCGGGGGGGCCCTCACTCATTTCCGTATCCGCCGAGAATGCGGACCTGGCGGCGGTAGTTCCGCACGTCGATGGCCGAGAGCGACTGCACCGTGCGCAGGGTCACGAGCTGGTCCGACCAGGACTCGGGGTGGCGCGCGACCAGCCGCAGGATCTCCCGTGCCGCCTCCTCCGGCGCCATTCCCGGGGCCAGGGAGGTGCCGAGGGCGACGAGGCGCCGGAGGCCCTGCCAGTCGGCGCGCACGGCGCGCAGGAACCAGCGGGTCTCCCGCGCGTCCTCCGGGCCCGGCACGAAGCGGCGGAGGAACTCGCGCGCCGCCCGCTCGAGACTGCGGGCCGGCAGGAGGTTCCGGAGTGCGCGGAGAAGGAGGCCCGTTCCGGGGACGCGACCCTTCTTCCGGACGATCTCCCCGGCGATCTCCCGGGCCCGCTCCGCGAGCGAGTGGAGGCTGCGCACGCTCCGGTAGTCGATGGCGAAGGCGATGGCGAGCGCCCGGTACGCCTCGGCCCCCGAAGCACCGGCTTCCCCGCGGAGGTCCCGCACGAAAGCGTCCGGACCGCCGTGCTTCGACACCAGGCCGGAGAACTGCCGGAGCGCCTCCTCCCGGTCCCGGCGCAGATCCTCGAACGAGTCGCGCTCGTCCCCCCGCGCGCCGATCCCGTCGAGGTCCTCCCGAAAGCCCCGGCCCTCCAGCCCGGAGTCCCGATCCGGGCGCAGGGAGAGGCCAAGGTACTCGGGATCGAAGAGGCCCCGGAACCTCGCGCACTCCATGAACAGCGGCTTGCGCATCCGGTGGATCTTCCGCTCCGCCACCTCGAAGGAGGCCCAGTTGCGCCGGCTGTCGCCCAGGACGAGATGGGGCCGGAGCACCTCTCGAAGGGTGGAGCGGACGCGCCGGAAGAGCCATCGGATGCCGCGGAGGACGAGCCGCAGGACGAGGAACGGGATCAACGCGGTCCGGCCTCCGGCGAGATGGCGCGAGTACAGCTCGAAGGGGTTCAGTGTCCGATCCGGCCGGGCCGCCCGGTGGAAGGGATGGGTGCCGAAGATCGTGCGGATCATGGCCTTCCGGTCGGCCCGCAGGGCGAGGAGCGTCCGCTCGCCGAAGGTCTCCGCCACCGTGCGGTCGCGCTCCTCATCGGCGTCGAGGAAGTGCAGCGCGTGGAAGAAGGTGGTGGCGAAGGCGCCGGGATCGGCCTCGGCGTCCCGGACCATATGCTCTCCGCTGATCCGATGGTCGAGCCACTCGTCCATGGCGTGGACCTCGGTCTTCGCGCTGCGGCCCCGCTCCGCGAGCGGGATCGCGCGGCGGTTGTAGTCGACGATGAGCTTCGCCGTCCACTGGGCCACGGTGTGGGTGATGGAGCGGAACCACAAGTGGGGGCCGCGCAGCCCTCCGCGCTCCCGCGCGAGGTCGAGTGCGCTCAGGCGCCTGCGGTCCTCCCGCGACGTGCCGAGGCGCTCGGCGCGGATGTGCTCCAGAGCGAGGTTGCCGAGAAGCTGCCCGGTCGTCTTGGTGTCGCTCACATGGAAGAGGGCGCCGTCGAGGTAGTCCTGGTAGAGCTGGAGGACGCGCTCCTCGCGCGAGAAACGCCCGGGGGCGGCCGAGCCCAGAAGCAGCTGCCGCAGCCGGTGGGGGGGCGTCTCCTCCGCTCCTCCCTCGAGGATCGCCTCCGGTCGCAGCACGCGCTCCTCGAGAGATGCGAGGTCCGCTTCCAGGTGCTGGCGCTTGGCCGACTTGAGCAGGCAGATGTACTGGGCTTCGGCGGTGCGCGTGTAGAAGTCCGTCGCCTCTCCGGCGATCCGGCGGAACCACGCGCCGACGAGATAGACCGCGAGACACCCGCCGCCGAGGATCAGGAACGGCGCGCCGAGCGTCCGGGAGAGCCAGTTCGTGAGTCCGGAGAGCCCTGACCAGCCCAGCAGTTCGACGAAGCCCTTGAGCAGCAGGAAGAAGAAGCCGAAGATCAGGAGCCTCCGGGCCGGCCGGCCCGCGGCGCGGGCGAGCCCGGTGCCGAGGCCGTCGAGGAACTGGGGACCCGAGATGACGCCGGACAGGTCGGCGAGCCACAGGACGCGCCCGAGGAGCCTCTCGAGGGCCCGCCCGAGCGCCCGCCCGGCCCGCGCCACGCTTTCCAGGGGCTCCCCGTTCCGCGCGGCGATCACCATGGCGTGGAGGAAGGGGAGGCGGCGGAGCACGGGGACGTCGAGCCGGCCGAGGGTGGCGGCGATCCGGGCGGCGCCCGCCGGACCCAGCGCGGCCTCCACGGTCCCCGCGTCGAGATCCGTCAGGAGCCGGAGCAACTCCTCGGCGCGCAGCACCTCGTCCTTCCGGCGCCGGCTCCCGTCGGGCTCCGGGGCGATCGACGTCAGACGCTCGGCTCCCGGCAGTTCCCCGATCCACGTGCGGATCGCCTCGGCCCGCTCGCGGGCCGGGAGCTCCGTGGAGACCCGGCGCCAGGCCCGGCGCGCGGCCGCGCGCGCCCGGCGGAGGCGCGCGGCGGGCGCGGCCGTGGTCGCGGTGGCCCCCGCGCCGCCCGGTGGTTCGAACAGCACGACGTTCCGGTTGAGCAGATGGCCATGGAGTCGCACCAGCCGGTCCATCCCCCGCTGGAGGAAGCCGAAAAAGCGGATGAACCGGACGATGGGCCGCGCCGCCCGCACGTAGCGCAGGACCCGGGTGAGGCGCAGGAACCGCGCGGCCCGCGCGGCGCGCAGGATGTCGAGCGCGTGGATCGTGAGCAGACCGTAGGGGATGGACGGCACGAGGTCCACGAGGAAGTGCCGGAGGAACCAGCGGAGCTTCCCCTTGACGAGGGCGAGCTTCGTGAAGAACTCGAGCAGGAAGACCGCGCAGATCACGGCATCGATCCACGCGAGCGTGACGAGGAGGGGATGCCAGCGCCGGACCGGCTCGCCCTCGTTCGCCCAGTCGCGGTCGAGGATCGGGGAGACCGGCTCCTGCGGCAGGAACGCCTCCGCGATCAGGACCCCGAGCACCGCGAGAATGAGCCAGAGGATCAGGTTCTCGAAGAAGGCGACGAAGCGGCGGCCGAAAACGGCTTCCAGTCGGTCGGCGAGCTGCTGCTCCTGCGCCTCCCGGGAGAGACGGGCCGAGGCCCGCCGGAGCCGCCGGCCGGCGCGTCGGAGCGATCGCCGCGCGTGGCGCTCCTTCCGCGGCGCCCGCCGCGCCGCCTCCCGCACGAGGCGCCCCGCCCAGCGTGGCTCCCCCCGGCCGGAAGCCAGCGCCCGGGCGGCCTCGGCGGGCTCGAGTTCCGCCGACAGGGCGGTGAGGTCCAGCGCGATGTCCTCCTCCTCCTCGGCGAGGACGGCGAGCAGGGCGGCGGCCTCTCCGGAGGGCAGCGTCTCCACTCGGCCCTCGAGCAGGAGCCGGGCGCGCTGAAGGAGCGCCTGTTCATCGGCCCCCCGCGGCGCGAGGTCGAGCGCCTCCCGGTAGGCGGCGAGGAATCGTTCCGGAGGAGGCGGGGGCTCCGCGGCGAGGCCGTCGAGGAGCTTCCCGAGGCGCGTCCGCTCGGCGGTCCCCAGGTCGTTCCGGGCCGAGGCCAGGGCCGGGGCCAGCCGCGCCCGGTCCTCCGGGGGCAGGGCCTCGGCGGTGTGCTCCTCGAAGGACAGGTCGGTCTCGAGACCGGCGAGGGTCTCCTCGAGGGCGTCTTCGGGGAGCGCGAGGGGCAGCCACGAAAGGTCGCCGCGCAGCGCGAGGATCTCGCCGGTGGTCCGGGCCCCGTTTCCCGCCTCCCCGGCGAGACGTTCTAGGCGTGTCTCGGTCTCCGCGAGGTGCTCGAGGAGGAGGGCGGCGGGCAGGGGAGTGGCGGCCGCCTTCTCCCGAAGCGCCGCGCGTCGGGCCCGGAGTTCCACGAGTTCGGCCGGCGAGGCTTCCGCGGACTTCCGGGCGGAATCGCGGAGTTCGCGAAGCAGCGCGTCCGGTCCCGGTCTCCCGTCCTCTCCCATGCGTCCCGCGCCGCCGGGGTGACCCCCCCCGACCCGGGGAGCGACAGGTCCGGCGGCCGCCCCGGATTATAGGGTCTGACTCCGCCCGGCCCACACCCGCGCGGACGGTGAGGCTGCTAGTGCCGCGCCTCGAAAGTTCCGAGCCACCCCCGCGAGGAATTTCGTCGCGTGGCAAGGAGCGACGAGGAGTCGACCCTGCTGGGTCGGCGACGAGGAGGGACGCCGCCGAAGCCGCGCCCGGCGCGGCTTCGGTCGCGCAGCGACCATGCGGCGAAAGGCCCGCGGCGGTGGCCGGAGACGGCACTAGCCTTCGGGGTCGGCGTTCCCTCCGGCCACCGCGCAGGGGAGACCGGCAACGTCGAGCGCCCGGGTGGCACGGCCGAGGCGTTCGCGTACCCCCTCCACGGCGCGCACCATCCTCTCCGGAGACACGGCTCCGTATCGTCCCGGCGGTGTCACGGCGGAGGTCGCCCCATGAGGCTCCGGATCTCGTTGTCCGTGCGTTTCGCCGTGCTCCGGGACCATGACGCTGCGGCCGCTCCTCGCGGCGGGGCGCGGATTTCTCGCGGTATTCCCTGGGTGGATCGCGCCCTTGGCGTACGATACCCACGCAGGTTCACGAATCCCACCCCTTGTTCTTCGACTCCGGGGCAGCGCGGTCAGGTGATCGCCCGAGGTTCGTCCGTTTGCCCCGATGTGTCCCAGCGGCAGTTCACCTCGGAGTTGTCCCGCCGCACCATCGGAGCACCATGCTGTTCACTGAGTTTCCTCTCGATCCTCGTATCCAGTCCAATCTGAAGGCCCTCCGTTTCACCAACGCCACGCCCATCCAGGCCGCGGCGCTGCCCCCGGCCCTCGAAGGCCGCGACATCCTCGGATGCGCGGAAACCGGCACCGGGAAGACGGCGGCCTTTCTCCTGCCGATCCTCATGAAGCTGAAGGGTGGTCGCCGGCCGGTCGGGCCGCGCGCCCTGATCCTGCTCCCCACGCGCGAACTCGCGTTGCAGGTCGCCGAGCACGCCGAAGCCCTCGCGGGAGGTCTCTCGCTCCGCATCGCGACGATCTACGGCGGAGTCGGCATGATGCCGCAGGTCCAGGCGCTGCGGCGCGGCGCGGACATCGTCGTGGCCACGCCCGGCCGGCTTCTCGACCACATGGGCCGGGGCCTCGTCAACTTCGCCTCGATCGAGGTGCTCGTGCTGGACGAGGGCGACCGGATGCTGGACATCGGGTTCCTGCCGGACATCCGCCGCATCGTCCGGGCGCTTCCGCGCGACCGGCAGACGATGCTCTTCTCCGCCACGCTCGCCCCGATCTTCCAGCTCGCCCGCGAAGTGACCCGCGATCCCGTGCGGGTCGAGGTGACGAAGACGGTCACGCCCGAGGCCATCGGGCAGACGTTCTTCCCGGTCCTCGAGAACCGCAAGCCCTCCATGCTCGCCCACCTGCTCGACGACCACGACGTGTCGAGCGCGCTGGTCTTCACGCGGACGAAGCACCGTGCCGACCGCGTGGCGCGCGACCTCTGCCGGGCCGGTGTGAAGGCCGAGGTGATCCACGGGAACCGATCGCAGAGCCAGCGGGTGGCGGCGCTCGAGTCCTTCCGGGACGGTCGGACCCGCGTTCTCGTGGCCACGGACATCGCCGCGCGCGGCATCGACGTCACGGGGATCAGCCACGTCGTGAACTACGACGTGCCGATGAAGCCCGAGGACTACGTGCACCGCATCGGCCGGACGGGCCGGGCGGACGCCGCCGGCGAAGCGTGGACGCTCGTCGGCCCTCAGGACGAAGCGATGGTGGAGCGCATCCAGCGTGTGGTGAAGCGGCGGATCGAGCGACGCGGCGTGGAGGGGATGGACGCCGGCCGGCCGGTGATGCCCATCGCCGCCCGGGCCGCCGCCCGCCTCCCCACAAACGGCTGGACCGCCCCGTCGCGCCGCCGTCGCGGCGGCCGCTGAGCCGCCGGAAGGCCGCGCCCCCGGGGCGGCCATGGTCAG